>CAIQOG010000563.1 GCA_903873355.1 uncultured Bacteroidales bacterium | reverse complement strand
TGAACTTCAGCATTGTAAAAGTCCTCACTGTCGCAGGTTAATCCACCTAAATTCACCCGCTCATATTCCGAATTCCAATTGTTTATGGCCAAAAACACATACCGTTGGTTAATAGCCCAAGTGTCAGGCAAAGTTGTCATAAACGAACTGTCAATCATGTTCCATAACTCACGATCATTTTGTTTCTTTTGGTTTACAATGGAATATAACATTGCGCCACTTTCACCAACCGTATACGATCCGAATTCAGTAAATATGTGTGGTTCAGGCACGCCATTTTGTGTACAAATCGTTTTAATTTGTGCAACAATCTCTTCGGCTATATACTCGTAATCGTAAACCATATCCAGGTGAGTTTGAATCGGAAAACCACCACCAATATTCAAACTATCAAGCGTTGGACATTTCTTTTTAAGCTCACAATATAAGTTTACTGCCTTGTTCAACTCATTCCAGTAATACGCTGTATCCTTTACACCTGTATTTATAAAAAAATGAAGCATCTTCAATTCAACTTGTGGATTGTTTGCAATGTGCTTCATATAATAAGGTATGATATCATTGTAGCGAACACCTAAGCGGGATGTATAGAAGTCAAACTTCGGTTCTTCTTCTGCTGCAATACGAATTCCGACATTAAATTTGATATCAAAATCTTTTAGAAATAAGTCAAGTTCGAATTTATTGTCTAATATAGGTATGACGTTTGAAAACCCGAGACGCATTAAGTTTTGAATATTTTCAACATATTGAGGCCGTTTAAATCCATTACATACAACAAAAGTTTCCGGTTTAATCAATCCTTGTTCGTGGAGTGATTCCAATATATTAATATCAAATGCTGATGAGGTTTCAATATGCACACTGTGCTTTAATACCTCTTCCAGTACAAAGGAAAAGTGTGAACTCTTAGTACAATAGCAATAATTGTAATCTCCTTCGTAATCAACTTTAGCCATCGCCACATTAAACATTCTACGCGCTTTCTGAATGTTTTCGGCTATTTTAGGAAGATAAGAGATTCGTAGCGGAGTTCCATATTGCTTAATAATATCCATTAATGGTATGCCACACCATTCGAGTTCATTCTCAACAACATTGAATTCATCATTGGGAAATTCAAAACTCTGTTCTATCAAATCAATATATTTGTTTTTCATATTTTTAATACTAAATGGTTGTAGAGTTGCTAAGTAATTTAAATCCAAGTTAGTTGGAATGGTATTTAATTATCAATCTAATCAAGTTAGATTTCAAATTCCAACCGAAACGGAGTGCAAAAATAATACTAAATTCATTAATACAATCAATTTAAATTCATTTTTTTAGACCCTGATAACTAAAACGATTAATAAAACAGACTTCATATTAAAATCAGGTTTGTAAAAAAGGCTAAATAGTGAAGTAAAAAAGTATATAGATTGTGTTATTAGGACTATATCAGAATCTTACCCATACCCATTGATAAAGGTTTTAGATGAATAACGGTTACTTTTTTAATATTCCAATCACAAACTTAAAGATTACTAATTAATTGTCAATTCATGTTGACATCCACAACAAATGTCAGTTTTTTTGAATTTTTATACTATCTTTGTTGTTAGTATTTCAGATTTGATATCAATAAAAATTTAATTTTTAAGGGAGTTCAATCTATTACAAACCGATTTCAATTATTTATTTAACATTTTTTCAATATGAGAAAAACAATGCTTTTTAAGATGTTACTTATTGCAATAGTGATTGTTGCAGGAAGTTTAAACGCGTCAGCAACAATAGTAACTCACACATTTTCAGCAACTAGCGGTTCGATTGACAGTAACATCTCTTTCACAACTGAAAAAAACAGTTCGGCGAACGTACCGGCTTTTAGTGTTAACCTAAGATTGTATTATGCAACTTCCGGCGATGGCTGTTCAATAACATTAACACCTGCAAATGGCGCTGTAATTTCGGATATCAAAATTACAGGGGTTACAGCCTATTTACCAACCATGAAATATAATGTCGATGGAGGTGCAGATGCGACTGCAACTCTTGCAACCACAACCTATACAATTTCAGGTATTGCTGCATCTAAAAGCTTGAAAATCCGTAATGGAAATACTACGAACACCCAACTAAGAATTACAGCTATTGAGGTTACATATACTTCATGCACGGCATCAAATATAGCATTCGCAAACCCTACTGTAACAAAAGCTGTTGGAGATGCAAATTTTACACAAGCTCCTTCGTCATTAAGTTCAGGGGCAATAACTTATGCAAGCTCTGCAACCAATGTAGCATCTGTTAACCCAAATTCGGGTGAAGTAACTATAGCAGGAACAGGATCAGCGACAATTACTGCATCTCAAACTGCTGTAACTCCTTATTGTGGAAACTCTGCAACTTATACATTAAATGTTACAGCTACACCAACTCTTGCATTAACTGATGTTACAGATCTTGCTTTAATCTCAAATACAGGAAGTTCAGTAAGTCAAACAATCAATGTAAGTGCAGTGAATCTTTCTACTGATTTGGGCATGGCCATATCAGGTCCTAATGCAGGATTATTTGCATTATCACAATACACTGTTACACAGACTGGTGGAAACGTCCCGGTTACAGCTGTAACTATAACTTATTCGCCAATTTTAGCAGGTTCTCACACAGCAACCCTGACTATGGCTAGTACCGGGGCAATGAATGTTTCACGCAGCTTAAATGGAAATGCAGTAATTTCAGGAGTTAATAATGTTCAAAATAACCTGAATATATTTGTTGAAAATAAAAACATTAAGTTTGAAGCCAAAGCTGGTGAAATTGTCAATATTTATAATGCAACAGGTCAGAGAGTAATACATTCAGTATCAAACGAAGGTCTAAATTCAATTTCAGGTTCTTCATTAAACGGTGTTCTTTTAGTCAGAGTGGGCAACCGTTTGGGCAAAGTAATTTTATAATAAGATTAATATTTCAAAAAGCGGCTGTCAGTTCAAAACTGACAGCCGCTTTATTTTTTCTTAAATCTTTTGTATTCTTTATTTGTTGAATTACATATTCAAATGGAGTGTTCCTGTTTAAGAGATTGACTCATTTTTGATTCGTAAATGTTTGTTTTTATAGTTTGTAAATTTTAAAATTAAACTATTTCATCAGATAAGAAATGCTCAAGTTGCTCCGGCTTTATATTAACAGTAAGTTGACCATTATGAGCATATGAAATATGTCCTGTTTCCTCCGAAACAACTATTGCAATCGCATCAGAATTTTCGGTTATACCCAGTGCTGCTCTATGACGAAGACCCATTCGTCTCGGAATCGATTGATTTCTGGAAACCGGTAATATACAAGCCGCAGCAACAAGTTTCCTTTTTGAAATTATTAATGCACCATCGTGTAAAGGGCTGTTTTTATAAAATATACTTTCTATTAAGCGTGAGTTAATGTTTGCATTAATCTGCTCACCTGAATGAGAATAAAAATCAAGGTTATTGTTTTTTGTTAATATAATAAGAGCACCTGTTGAGTTCTTTGAAAGATTACGACAAGCCAGTACTACCTGAACTAAATCAAAATCCAACTTTTCTTTTTCATTTGAAACGCTACTTAATGACCTCTTAAGAATATAGAAAACACTTCCTCTTTGACGAGAACCGATACTGGAGAAGAATCGTCTTATCTCATCCTGAAAAAGTACTATTAACGCAAAAGTTCCGACACTTATTACCCTGTTGAATATTCCACCCAACAATTCCATCTTAAAAACATAAGATACCAACAACCAGAATATTATGAATGAAAGTATCCCGACAAAAACATTGACTGCACCTGTACGTTTAAGCAATTGAAATGACTGGTACAATAAAATTGCAACCAGAAAAATATCTACAATATCTTTAAATCCAACATGAAATCCCATATTCAATTTTAATTTAATTGATTTTCTCTGTATTTAGTATAAATGGTAATTGCCTGTTTCGCCTCCTTTACATCATGAACTCTAAGTATCGAAGCACCTCCTAATAAAGCCAACATATTTGCTGAAGTAGTTGCATTTAAAGCTCCAACAGCGTCAATTCCAAGCAAATTATAAAGCATTGACTTTCGTGATATTCCTGCTAAAATCGGCACATTTAATTCATTGAAAACATGAATTTTACTGAGTAATTCGTAATTTTGATCCAGTGTCTTAGAAAAACCAAAACCAGGATCAATAACAATATCTTTCACCCCCAACAATCGCAATTGAGTCAGTTTCTTTTGAAAATAAATCAATATTTCAGATACTAAATTTTCATATTTAGTATTGTATTGCATAGTTTGAGGATTACCTCTGATATGCATTAGGACATAAGCAACATCCAAATCTGCAATAGTTTCGAACATTAAATCATCTAAAGTGCCACCACCAATATCATTTATCATTGCAACCTGAAAGTTTTTCACAACCTGCCTTACAACAGATGATCGAAAAGTATCTACAGAAATGACTGCGGTTGGGAATTTCTTCAGGATTAACTCTATTGCAAAAGAAACCCTTCTGATTTCTTCATCTTGTGTGATATTTTCAGCATTTGGACGGGTAGAATATCCGCCAATATCCAGAATATCAACCCCTTCTGAAATCATCAATTCAACAGCATTTAAAATTGATTTTTCTGAAAAAAACCGATTATCTTTGTAAAATGAATCTGTTGTGACATTTACAATTCCCATTACTAATGGAACAGACAAATCCACTAATTCATTATTTAACTTTAACTGTAACGGTTTTAAAATCATAGCTTTGAAAGAATCCGAACAAATAGCTTTAAAATTGTGTTTTGCAAAAGTAAGAAATTATAACGACTGACCTTTAAGTTTTAGAAAATATTGAAAAAATTATCTGAAACTATACGTTTTTGAGAATAATTCAGTTATATATCTGCTATTATTTCTTTCAAAACATCAAAAAAATATATCTTGTTTGACTAATTAAAAGGAAAAAAACACTATTTTTGCACCATCAAAATCTATAAAATGTCTTTACGTAATTCCGTTTTAATCATTGCAATCATCTTACTGCTTGACCAATTAGTGAAAATCTATATCAAAACTAACTTTGTATATGGTGAAGCAGGTCAAGTAGATGTAGCCAATTGGTTTAAAATTTTATTGATTGAAAACGAAGGCATGGCATGGGGCACTAAAATACCCGGCGCCTATGGTAAATTGATTTTGACCGTATTCCGAATTCTAGCCGTAG
>CAIQOG010000562.1 GCA_903873355.1 uncultured Bacteroidales bacterium | reverse complement strand
GTTCCGCTTCTGGGAACTACCCTATCACACCAGTTTTTATTTATTCGTGGTTTCATTCATTTTGCCTTGTTTCTGATCACTTGGTACTTTGGCTTTATCGCCCATCGAAAACCATAAATTCAAACAGACTTGTACATTTTAATCGTATTTTTGTCTTTGAAATTTCAATCAAATGAAAAAAGTATTATCTTTCCCAGCAATTATTTTAGTTGTCGCAATGGCAATTATTTTTTGCAATTCTTGTACCAACAAACAACAACAAACTGCAGATAATGCAGATTCAAAAACCAACAAGATGAAAATAGAAGAAATTATAGAAGCCAATAATGAGCTATATGCTGGACTCAATGCCATGTTTATTGGCAATCTGGAAGCCTTGAACGCTCTTTGGTCACATAGCGACTCTATAACTTATATGGGACCATTTGGGGGTTGTTTAAAAGGTTGGAATGAGGTAGATAAAGAATTTACAAAGGTGGCTGCCATGAAATTAGGTGGGAAAATTACTTGCAACGACCTGCATGTATTTGCCGGAACGGATTTAGGTTATACTACCTGTGTTGAAGAAGGTGAAAATATAGGCCCGGATGGAAAGCCCGTTAGTGTAAGCCATAGAGCCACTAATATTTTTCATTTGGAAAACGGCAAATGGAGGTTAATTCACCATCACACCGACATCTCATCACAGCTCGAAAAAGTATATGATAAAGAAATAGACAAATAACTTTTTTTATCTGCATAAGCCTGCGGACAGAGAAACAAGTATGCCTCAGTAATGGCTTACCTAGAAGCATAATTGAAACTTCGTCTCCCGCATCGACTTGGGTGCAATAAAACACGGCTTCGACAAGCTGTGAGTGTTCATGACATCGTGATACAACAAAACGAACGAAATATAATTACATAGTACAATTGAGAAAATTAAAACTGCAAATACAGTTGACGGTTGACGGTTTCATTTCGGGACAAAATGGAGCCATGGACTGGATGTGTTTTCCTTGGACCAACGACATTATTAGTTATGTTAGCGAAATCACTGAACCTGTTGACACCATAATATTAGGTAGAAAACTGGCAGAAGGTTTTATTCCACATTGGGAAAATGTTGTAAAAGACCCAAACGACCCTGAATATGCAGGAGGCTTAAAATATACACTAACACCCAAAATTGTGTTTACTAAGTCAATGGAAAAGTCAATTTGGAACAACACTGAAATTGCCCAGGGCGAGCTTGTTGAAGAAATAACTAAACTCAAAACCAAAGAGGGTAAGGACATTATTGTTTATGGAGGTGGAGCATTTGTGACTTCGCTCATCAACGAAAGGCTCATTGATGAGTTTCATTTGTTTATAAATCCGGCAGCCATTGGAAACGGAATGACCATTTTCAATAGATTAGACAAAAATCTAAATTTAAAACTAAAATTAGTGAAACAATTTGACTGTGGAATTACACTGACATGTTATGAACTAGCCAAATAAAATCAATTCAATGAAAAGCTACTATCCGATAAGTGTGGGTTTAAGAAGTTGGAGTTTTCGTCTTCTGTTTATACATTGTTTTGTACTATGTTGTTCCCACTTAATGGAACGTTTGAGTTGGCCCAATCCCCAGCTTCTTAAAACCGGAAAAAAAATACTCACATTAACCTAAGAATATATGGAAATTGAAAAAACGAATGGCTATGGCATAGCAATAAGTGATTTAGAAGCTAAATGGGATAATGCTTTTAAATCAAAACTAAAAAAAACAGCACAGAAAATAGTTCTTGGGCGTCTATCCTTTTTGCAAAAATTAAAATTATTATATCTATTTTCTAAAGAAAATAAAAGGGCTTCAAAACTTGACTTGTCAGATATTAAAGCAAAAGGAATGACAAACAATTCATTTATCAAACAACAATTGGAATATATCTCTATGTTTTCTGCTTTGGCAAAAGTGCTTGATAAAGAGAACGCGATAAAAATAATGTGTCAGGTAATGGAAGAGACTGTTGTTGAAGCATTTTCAAAATCAAGTCCGGAACCAGAGGCCATAAAAAGCTTTGGAGACCCCTTTGAATTTTTTAGAATGTATTTTCACCCACTTCCCGAAGTCTCCGCAAAAGCGGGTTGTCATCTTATGACATTATCGGAAGATAGTGTAAACTGTATTCAATATGATATTAAATGGTGCGTCTGGCTTGAATTAGCAAAAAAAATGAACATCCCAGAGGCTTGCATTCCCAATTGCTATGCTGATGATTATGCATATCCTGACTAT
>CAIQOG010000561.1 GCA_903873355.1 uncultured Bacteroidales bacterium | reverse complement strand
AGCAGTGTGTGTGGAATTACTGCGGCATTTCCGGTTACCATTAATACCGCCATTGTTTCACCAATTGCACGACCAATTCCAAGAACTGCAGCCGAAGTTATACCCGATTTTGAATAAGGTATAATTACTTTATAAATGGTTTGCCATTGTGTTGCTCCCAACGCCAGACTTGCCTCTTTCATGGCACGTGGTACAGTGCGCATAGCATCTTCGGCAACAGTTATAATTGTTGGTAAGGCCATAATTCCCAATACCACACTACCTGCTAAAGCCGTTTCACCTACCGGCAAATTAAATAATCTTTGTAGAAAAGGAACTATAATAACCAACCCAAAGAATCCGTAAACTACCGAAGGAATTCCGGCAAGCAGTTCAATAACCGGTTTTAGAATATTCCGAACACGCATGGAGGCAATCTCTGCCAGATACACAGCTACAGAAATTCCAAAAGGTAATGAAAGCAGGATAGCTCCCAAACTTACCCACAATGTACCGAGTAAAAGTGGTAGTAAACCATATTGTGGAGATGGAGAAGCGGTTGGATACCATTCTTTACCACCGAAAAAGTCTCCGGGGTGAAGGTTTTCGTGCTTTAATAACGTACCGTTGAAGTCCTTTTTTATATAGGAAGTTGGAAGAAACAGAATAATCCCGGGATGTTTTGATGTCAGTTCACTGGCTTTAGCAGGGATATTTTCGAAATTAGCTCCTAATTCAGCTTCTGTATAATATTTCGTGAGGTCGCTCAATCGAACCAGTTCGATGGGTTCGTTTTTGCCACCCACTTCATCCCAGTTATCAATTTTGCCATCAAAAATTTCTTTAATTTCGTAAGATGTTAAATGTTTTACCGGATTAGTTTTGTTTAATGCCAGTTCATAGCCTTCTTCAATCACCGGACTTGTGAATAAACCGGATGCTTCTTTGAAAAGGAAGATAATAATCAGCAAAATGGTGATACTGGTAATACTCCCACTTATCAATAAAGCTCCTTCAACCAACTTTTCAAAAAACCGTTTCACTCTTTTTTGTTTTAAATTCAATACAAAGAAACGGCATTCGTATTAAATCTGAATTACGAAGATGTTACAAAGATGTTACATTCTGATAAGTATTCAATTTGCATTATTCTCTTTTAATTTTATATTGTATAAAGTTCCTTGAAATAACGGCTTTAGACGCATTAAATTATTTGTAATAAGAATGTAATAGTTTTGACAAAATACTGTAATCTGGACGAAGTTTCTTTGCAGCGTAAAAAAAGAAACAAAACTAAAGACTAATTTAATAATTTAAATCAAAAACAAAATGAAATTAAAAAGTTTAGCAATTATCGCATTAGGTCTGATTTGTTCGACCGTTGCTTTCTCTCAGGAAAAGGTGGACTCATTGGATGTTCACGAACAACGTATTACATCATTAGAAGATGGACTTATTCAAGCTAAAAAATTAAAATTCAGTGGTTATGTTCAGTCAGAATGGCAAATGTCACAAATTGACGTAAATGGTAATGCTTCACAAGACATGAAAGTGGGCGCCGGTGCAAATGCTGCAGAGAAAGCTGCTGCTTTAGCCACACCAGGTTCTACTTTTAGTCGTTTCGGAGTACGTCGCGGTCGTTTGAAGGCTACTTATTCTGATTTTGGTTGTACTGGTGTAGTTTACATTGACGCAACTGAAAAAGGTGTAATACTTAAAGAAGCTTATGCTTCAGCTTTAGATCCATGGTTTGGAGTTTTGACTCTTAAGGGTGGTATTTTCAACAAACCTTTCGGTTATGAAATTGAGTATTCTTCTTCATCACGTGAAACTCCAGAACGTAGCCGTATTATCCAGACTTTATTCCCAAGCGAACGTGATTTAGGTGGAATGATTACTTTACAAGCACCAAAAACTTCACCATGGAGTGCTTTTAAATTGGATCTTGGTTTGTTGGCAGGTAATGCAATTGGTTTAGACAGCAAAAGCCAAAAAGATTTGATTGCTCACCTTAGTTACAACAATTCAACACCTGATTTCAAATATGGTTTAGGTTTTTCGTACTATAACGGATATGTTCTTCAACCAACAAATGTAGTGTACAAGATGAACAGCAATGCAACTGACAGTACAAAATATTCATTTATGGCTGATAGTACTTCTACCAATAAAAATGGTTATTCTAATAAACAGTACTATGGATTTGATGGCCAATTTAGTATAGCCACTCCTGCCGGTTTAACTACAATTCGTGGTGAATATATTTTCGGAATACAACCCGGAAGTGATTCAAAAACAAGCAGTAATGACTTTAGTATTTCACCATCTAAAGATCCTGCTTCTACAACAACTGCTTCAGGTACTCCACTTGCATATACAACTACTACTTTACTTCCAAGTAATACTCCGGTAATTACAAAAGACACCTATCTTCGTAGCTTTCAGGGCGGATATATACAACTTTCACAGGATATTGCTGATACTAAACATACTTTAACAGTGAAATACGACTGGTATGATCCAAATACAGCAGTTGCTAGCGACAATATAGGTTCTCCAACAAAAGCATCAAACAAGAAAGTAACAAACAAAGCTGATATTGCTTATTCAACTTTAGGATTTGGATATATGTACAGAATGAACAATAACATAAAGTTTATGGTTTATTATGATATGCCGGTAAATGAAACATCAGCAAAACTGACTGCTTCTGGATCAAATTATTCTGCCAAACTAGCAGCCAATTTGTTGACAGTTCGTATGCAGGTTAAATTCTAAAATAGTTTATAGTAGGTAGTTTATAGTGAAAATAAAAGTAAATAGAAACAAGATTTTAAAAGAATAAAACAAAATGAAAAAACTAATTTTATCCCTTATGATGGTTTGCGCAATCGCACCCTCATTTTATGCTCAGAAAATTAAAGGTAGTGATACTGTATTGCCATTGGCTCAGAAAGAAGCTGAAGTTTACGGAAAGAAAACCGGTAAATCGGTAACCGTTATTGGTGGTGGTAGTGGTGTTGGAATTGCTGCATTGCTCGAAGGTACAACAGAAATCGCGATGTCGTCACGCAAAATGAAATTCGACGAAAGAGCAAAATGTCAGGAAGCAGGTAAATCAATCGTAGAAAAAATAATCGCTTACGATGCGTTGGCAGTGATTGTGAATCCTTCGAATCCTGTTACTAAATTGACACGAGCTCAGATTGAAGGTATTTTTACCGGAAAAATCACCAACTGGAAACAAGTGGGTGGTACCGATTTGAAAATCACCCCTTATTCACGCGAAACAAGTTCAGGTACTTATGAGTTCTTTAAAGAATTCGTATTGTTGAACAAAAACTATATGAGTTCAATTCTAAGTATGCCTGCTACAGGAGCTATCGTTCAATCGGTAAGCCAGACTAAAGGTGCAATTGGTTATGTAGGATTGGCTTATGTCAACAAAGAAGTT
>CAIQOG010000560.1 GCA_903873355.1 uncultured Bacteroidales bacterium | reverse complement strand
TGTTTTTTTCAATAGCTGGCGTTTTTTCTGCAACAACAACTTCAGTCGGTTGGGCTACAGGTTCAACTGCAGGAACAGGAACTTTGACGTTTTTATTTTTTTCAGGTACTTCAGCAGGCTTAGCGTCACCATTCTTTTTGATGGTAACACGCATGCGTTTTTTGCGGTCAGCCAGCTGATTTTCAGTTGTAATAACTTTGCGCTGTGCATTGACAACGGCCTGTTGATCTAAAATTTCGTAAACTAATGATTCTTTTTTGGTTGAATTAGTTACTTTCAGACCTAATTCGGTTGCGATGTCCTTAAGTTCGGACAAATCTTTTGCATTTAACTGCAGAATTGTGTAATTACTCATAAAAGGATGAATAAACGTTTGGCGAGATTTCCTTGTCGGAAAACGTTGTGATTGTGAATGTTATATAAAATAATTGATTGTAGAAACATAAGCAGGACTGCTCATGTGGTTTGAAAACAGTGCAAATTTACAACTTTATTTCAGACATACAACTATTTGTTCTTTTTTTATTTAAAAAGTTTATTTGAAAACGTTTGCAGGAAACATAGAATTGTTACTTGGGAGCCAATAAACCTTCTTTTACTTTTGTTAACTATGAACTGTAAATTATAAACTAATCCTTCAGTCCTTCGTTTCCGCTGTCCAGTAAGGCTTTCCATTCTCCTTTGGTATTTTTCTGCCAAAATGTTGTGTAGGTGCCTTCCTCCAGGAGTTTTTTAGTCTTACGATCGGTAAGTTTGTAGGTTCCGTAGGTATAACCCAGTTCGCCAGATTGTGCTGCTTTAGCAAATAAAGGTTCCCATGTCAGTGTGTAGGTTGTGTCGGGGTGGCTAAGTAATCGTTTACTGATAGCAGAATGACCTTCTATTGGCATGTGGTGAGGACCAAGCATTACACCGGCTGAATCGAATAAGACCAGAAAAGCAGCATTTCTACCTTTTTCTTCCGAAAGTTTTGAGTAATAACGGTCGGCATCCAACAAAGATTTTGGGTCAAAAGATTGTTTTGAAGTGCAGGAAATAATTAAAACTGAAGTAACTATTGTCAATAACTGAGCTCTTAAATTCATGTGATTATTCTTTATTTTTTTAATATGGAGACATGGAACCTGTCTGCGGTAGTTAGACTCGCATAATCATGTTCTTTTGGTTTTAAAGCTACTATAAACGCTCATTTCATACTTCAAAACGAGTTATTTTAGGGTTATTTATAAAAAAACTATCAATATCAGGCCGTTTTCTCTTGGGTGAAACATCGATATTGTATTCCACTTTGACAAGATTATTATGTTTGCCTGATTTTAGTCTATCGAAATGAATTCCTTTCTCTTTCAGCTCTGTTTCTAACTGTTCAATACTGTATTTTTCGGAATCAAAATGAATTTCGTATGTCTTAATCTGATGTAGATTGTCGAGAACTGTTTCTATTTTTGTTAGTGCAACCAGTACCAACAATACGACCAAAACTACCAGCGATGCCAGTCCGTAGTGTTTAAGTCCGATACTCATGCCAATGGCAGCTGCCATCCATATTAAAGCAGCAGAAGTAATTCCACGTACTGCATTACCTTCTTTAAACACAACTCCTGCACCGATAAAACCTATTCCGGTTACTATATTTGAAGCAATACGGTCGCCACTTGACAACGAAACGGAAAGAATGCTAAACAGACATGAACTTACGGAAATAAGTATCATCGTGCGAAATCCTGCCGGTTTATTGTGATATTCACGTTCCAATCCAAGTATTGCTCCGGCAGCCAAAGCTCCTAAAATCTGGAAAATTTGTTCTGTTTCGAGTATTATCATGGTACTTGTTTTAATATATAACACAAAATTAATAAAAATGATTGGTCAACCAAAATTCTTTCGTTAGTTTTGCAAAATAAATTACAAAAATTTCATATCATCACTCTTAAACCCCCGATTGGGGGTTTGAGGTCAAAACATTTACCATGAAACTCACATTCAGAATTTCTACAGCATTTCTACTATTATTACTTTCGGTCCATACTTTTGCAATAAGTTTAAGTTCTTTCACCCGCACCGGAGCATACCAACCTGATGGCAGTTATGTGTGGACATTTACAGGAAAGATTACTTCAGATGCTCAAAAGACTGAGAATTTTGCCGTAAAGCTAAATTTACCAACCGATTTCCCGTTTGAAGTGATTGAATTACCTTCAACTTTGAGTGCAGATACCTTGAAACGGGCAATATTGGAGATTAAAATCAGCGTCCCGGTGACTTGTATCACTGAACCAGCCAATTTAAAAGCTTATAAGCTCAAAATTAGTCTGAAAGCTGATAATGGAAAACCTTTTTCCTTTGCATTTCTAACTTCCTGTCCATTACCTGAGCATCCTCGTTTGTTTTTGCGTAAAAACGAACTGGCAGATTTGAAACGGCATTTTACACATCCCGATTTCATAGATATCCGAAAATCCTTCAACGAACAGAAAAGCTATGCCACTGATGGCAAAGTAAGTTCCGACCAGCCCGATGAACGTGTTCGTCAGAAAATGGAAGCACTGGCACTGGAATATTTGATGGATACCGTTCAAAACAAAAAATCGGGTAGGGAAGCCATTCAAGTGGCAATAAACTATATGAATTCCTATTCGACCAACCGTACTGTAAAAGCTGTTTCGTATGAAGAAAATACAAATACATACGAAGCTATTTTGGGTGGCGCCATTGTGTACGACTGGTGTTATAAGTTGCTCACGGATGCTGAAAAAGTGGAATTATTCGGGGGGTTGAAAAAAGTTTGTTTGTTGGGTGAATATGGTTTGCCGGGAACAGGCAAAGTGCAGTATCTGGCAGGGCATTATGGCGAATGTGCTCCAACAGCGTATATGGCCATCGGAATCGCAACTTACGATGAAGATCCTACGTTCTTCGATTTTGAGTACAATGAGCAGGTCAATAAATTCGCTCATTCGCGCAACCCTATGTACAAATCAGGAACGCATCATCAGGGCGCACAGTACATTCACGTGCGATATACGCATGAATTGCTGCAGCATTTTATGCTGAACAAACTCGGGCTGAGTCCGTACGACAAGGATATTTATAAAGCAGTTTACCGTGCCATTTACGGCACTATTCCGCAGAAAAAGGATATGGACGGCATGCCCGAAGGCGATGGACACAAGCATTTGGAAATGGGCTACAGTCAGCTGTATTACCTTGCTGCTAATCTTTCCAAAGACCCGGTTTTGCAAACCGTTTCGAAAGATAATCTGATGGCCACCAAACACCAAAGCGCACGCTTGTTTGTGTACCACAAT
>CAIQOG010000559.1 GCA_903873355.1 uncultured Bacteroidales bacterium | reverse complement strand
CGAATTGAATGGAATTTCTATCGGAAGGCGAGAAGACCGAAGTCGGAAGACGGAAGAACATGATGATTTGAGATGTAATTCTACTGATGAGAAGCGATTTGAAGAAAAGTAATTGACCAGAAAAGCACCACTTTCATAGGATAAAAGAAGTTGTCAGGAGAACTTTTGACATCCGTCTTCGGACTTCCGACATTTTTAATTTACCCACTAAACTGGCAGTAAAACCAAATATTTCAACAGGTATTTTTGTTCAGAATACACTAAAATAATATCTTTAACAAAATTTTCCTAAATTCTGATGCCATGAAAACTTCCAGTCCGGTCCTCCCGATTATAAAATACGTAAAGGTATTCCTTTTAAACTTTTGGATACTGACAGCTGCTTATCCGGTTTTTTCGCAATCAAAAATTGACCCCAAAGAGATAAAAGATAAAATGCAGTGGTTTGCCGATGCCAAACTGGGTATTTTTATCCATGCCGGCATATATGCTGTTGACGGAATCGATGAGTCGTGGAGTTTTCATAACAAAAAGATCAGTCACAGTGATTACATGAAACAGCTCAACGGTTTTACGCTGAAAAATTACGATCCTGCCGCCTGGGCCGATCTCATTCAGGAAAGCGGCGCCAGGTATGCTGTTATCACTACAAAGCACCATGACGGGGTTGCCATGTATGATACCAAAATGGATGACCTGAGCATTGTTAAAGCAACGCCTGCCAAACAGGATATGATAAAGCCGTTTTTTGAGGAGCTGCGGAAACATAATATCAAATGCGGCGCTTATTTTTCACTTATCGACTGGTCGTACCCTGATTACCCGGGATTTCTGAACGATAGTTCAAGGTATAAAGTCGAAAATGACTTTGAGCGCTGGAACCGTTTCAGGCAGTTCTTCCAGGGGCAGATAAAAGAAGTCAGTTCCATGTTCAATCCCGACCTGTGGTGGTTTGATGGCGACTGGGAACACAGTGCCGAGCAATGGGAGTCAGAAAAAGTGCGTAATATCATTTTATCCCGCAACCCTGAAGCTGTGATCAACGGTCGCTTGCAGGGATATGGTGATTACGATACTCCCGAACAGAATTTCCCTGTCACACGCCCGAAATTCAGCTGGTGGGAGTTGTGTATGACAACCAACGACAATTGGGGATTTCACCACGACAATAACTGGAAAACGCCATACGAAATCATCAGCATTTTTGTGGATGTGGTTTCGAACGGAGGAAACCTGCTGCTCGATATGGGGCCGAAGGAAGACGGAAGCATTCCGGCAGAACAGATCAATGTGCTGAAAGAACTTGGTGCCTGGAATAAAAAGCACACAGAAGCTGTTTTTAATACCATAGGCGGGATTCCACAGGGACATTTTTACGGACCCACCACCCTATCGAAAGATTCGACTGTACTATACCTCTTTTTACAAGGACAATCGAGCGGACAGCTGATGCTGAAAGGGCTTGTTAATAAAATTGAAGAAATTACGGTTGTAGGCAACGGAACTAAACTCACACATAAAGTTATAGGTAAAATTTCCTGGAGCCCGGTTCCGGGCCTTGTATATATTGATGTTCCGGCTAATGCGCTGGATAAGTATATAACAGTTCTGAAACTTAAACTCGACAAACCGGTGAAACTCTATCGCGGACAGGGTGGTTTTAATTAAAAAACTGCCATCGAAAGCAGCGCCCTTATCTATATATGTTTTTTTTCTATTGAATGTTGAGTGAATCATGCAACTACTGAATTTGTATGGCCCAAGGTTTCCAGAATCTTATTCCTGTTTTTCGTTTTTAAAAACATCCATTTAACCACAGGTACCAGGAACCTATTTCATATTATTACATATCCATGTCTTCGGTGCATACTTATTACAATACTTGTCCGATTAAAGTGAAATACTCTGTTGATCTGCTTAAAATCAAAGCTTGAGAATCTAATTACTTTCATCAAGCGCTTTCAGGACTTAAATCTACCTGACATTCTCTTTATAATTACAATAATTTAAGATCAGGCTGACCCGATCTTTCTGTTTGAGGTATAATTCTCTACGCTATCAAATT
>CAIQOG010000558.1 GCA_903873355.1 uncultured Bacteroidales bacterium | reverse complement strand
ATATCTACATCCGCTATAAAGAGCTTAATAAAGATATTCTTAACACTGTAGAAGATGTTCAGGCTCAGGCAGTTTTACTGCTGGCAGATGACGCAGGTTTAAATTCTGACAATACTCAAATGTATAAGCGCCAATATAATTTACGGATGAAGGGATAGTTACACTCTTCAAACTATCACACCTGTTAAAACTATAATTGCCTAGAGAAGTTACCGAACCAGGAATAATTACATTTTTCAGTTTCTGTGAAGCCATAAATGTAGAATCGGCAATACCGGTAACATTATATACTGATTGTGAGTAACTTACTTTTGAAGGCAAACTTATATTTCCTGAATACAAATTATTGTCCCAAATATTAATGTGTCCATTGTTAGTTACACTAACTGAATTGAATCCTGTTACCTTATAATAAATTCCATTCACATTAAAACGTGTTCCTATTGTTAACATTTCAACAATATTGACAAAATCTAACCAGACTGTTGCCTTTTGATACAAACTTTTTGTTCCTGCAGCTACATACAGGGTACAGGTAGATTTATTTACATTAGTAAAAATATTAGTACTACTTAAGCCAACCGGAGCCTCTGCAAATGTTCGAATAGTTGCCAAACTTGTGCATCCTGAGAAAGCATAATTTCCAATGGAAGTTACAGACGAAGGAATGATTACATCAGTCAGAGAAGTGCAACCCTGAAAAGCTGAAACAGCTATCGTTGTCACTGAGTTTGGCATAGTAACACTCTTAAGACCTGTACAATTAAGGAAAGCACAATAACCAATTGAGGTTGCTGAATTTGGAACCGTAAAATTGCCCGATATGAATGTAGAAGCCACAATAAGCTGAGTTTTAGATTTATTGTAGAGAATACCATTCATGCCGGAATACACAGTATTTGCTTCATCTACTGATATTAAACCAGCAAACATATTAAATGCACCTTCACCAATGCTGACAACTGAAGCAGGAATAATAATTTCCAAAAAACCTGAACAACCATAAAAAGCATACTGACCAATAGTTGTAATTGAAGAGGCAATATTTACACTTGTAAGGTTTTTGCAATTGTAAAATGCATTATCGGCTATGGAAGTTACCTGATAAGTTGTACTTAGATAGATAACATTACTTGGAATTTTTACATCATTTACATAGGTTCCACCGCTTGTTACAGCTACAGTTGTTGTGCTTGTAGTAATGTATTTAATCCCATTTACTGTAAAAGTGATTTGTGCGTATAAAAAGTTTGAAAATAATAAGCCCGTGACTAACAAAAGGATTATTTTGTAATACATGGAGATACCGGCAAACTTACAAAACAGGAATGAACATGGAAATTTGGTTTCTTTTAAGGAATCAGAACCCTGAAGAGGAGAATGTATACTTACAGGCATACTTTCAACGATAGAAAATTTTGGTGTTTTCATATGCATATGTTTTAAAAAAAAAATTTATCCGTAAGGAAAAATCAAACAGCAAGAAGACTATCATTGCAATATTGATTTGGGATATTACTGCATTCTTAAATCATTTTATAGGCCGTATAAATTGATGTAATGCCAGCCACTAGGACCGTTTTACTGAGTTCACACAGAATCCCAAAAGAATATTAAAAACTAGAATGTAAATCAAAATTTATATTTCAACATGCAAAAAAACATGACAAATATATAAAAATACTTTTATACAACTATATCATTTTTCTGGTATTTTAATTTAAATATTACAATCAGGGAATTGGTGGGAGT
>CAIQOG010000557.1 GCA_903873355.1 uncultured Bacteroidales bacterium | reverse complement strand
GGCAGTAAACTTCAGATTTACGTCAGAAAATAAAACTCGTTTGCCAAACTGAATGGCCAGATTTGAAACTGTAATCATAATTAACTGAAGGTTTTTCTCAAAACAAAGAATAGAACCAATCTGAAATCAGACTCGTTCTATTCCATTTAAATTATATCAATGTAATTCTTTGTGAACTAATTATTTAATAATACCCAAAGCTTTTGCATCGCGGGTAATTTTTTCTATAGATTCATCAATCTGATCGAAAGTATGAGTTGCCATCAAAGAGTAGCGAATCAGTGAATCTTCCGAACGTACTGCAGGTGAAACAACAGGATTGATAAATACACCGTCGTCCATCAACATTTTTGTAATCTGGAAAGTTTTCATATTATCACGCACATAAAGCGGAATAATTGGAGTTTGTGTATGACCAATTTCAAAACCGGCTTTAAGGAAACCTTCTTTTGCACGGTTTGTATTTGCCCACAACTGATCTTTTCTCCAGGGCTCTTCTGCCATTACATCCAATGCTGCCAACACACAACCTGTAGAAGCAGGAGTTATAGAAGCACTGAAAATCAATGTACGTGAATTGTGTTTCAGGTAGTTGATGATATTCTCATCGGCTGCAATAAAGCCTCCGATAGTGCCCAGCGATTTACTGAAAGTACCCATAATCAGGTCAACATCCTGCGATACTCCGAAATGTTCGCAAACACCTGCACCTGTTTTGCCGAAAACACCCAGTGAATGAGCTTCATCTACATAGATTGAAGCATTATATTTTTTTGCAAGTTCAACAATTTCAGGTAGTTTTACAACGTCACCTTCCATGCTGAAAACGCCATCTACCACGATAAGTTTTACTTTATCAGGTTCGCATTTTTTCAGAATATTTTCCAAAGCTTCCATATCGTTGTGACGATATTTCAGTTGTTTAGAGAATGCCAATCGTTTACCTTCTATAATTGATGCGTGGTCAAATTCGTCAAAAATCAAATAATCTTCACGACCGGTAACGCATGACACAACTCCGGCATTAACCGAAAATCCTGTGGCATAAACCAATGCAGCTTCTTTGTGTACCAACTTAGCTAAGCGTTCTTCCAATTCGATATGAATATCGAGAGTTCCGTTTAGAAAACGAGAACCTGCACAACCGGTTCCGTATTTTTCAATAGCTTTTATTGAAGCTTCTTTCAGACGAGGGTGATTTGTAAGTCCCAGGTAGCTGTTTGAACCGAACATTAATACCGGTTTTCCGTTGATTTTTACGACAGTGTCCTGGTCAGATTCGATTGGTCGAAAGTATGGATAAACACCCATTGCTTTTACTTGCTGGGGTGTATCAAACTTTCCCAACACATCACTTAATAGACTCATAGATTTTAGTGTGTTTGTGAATAAAACGGCTGCAAAGATACAAAAAAAATCACTAAAACAAGCATTTTTTTTGTATCATAAAAGAGAAATGAATACATTTGTGCCCCGAAACTAATAACCTATTTTACTGTGAATAAACAAACTGACTATAAATTATTGCCTGTTTTGGCTGCAAAAGCAGAGCCTGAATGGAAACGTTTTTTTGCGAAAAACAGGAAGAAACTGGAAGGTATGGATACACAAATTCATGCTTTGCACGATAAATCTTCCAATAAAACAGATTGCCTGAGTTGTGCCAATTGCTGCAGGAGTCTTGGTCCCCGAATTACAGACAAAGATGTGGAGCGAATGGCTAAATCTCTTCGTATTAAGGCTGCAGAAGTTATTTCGAAGTTTTTAAGAATAGATGAGGATGGTGATATGGTTTTTCTGTCTATGCCATGTCCGTTTCTGGGTAGTGATAATTATTGCAGCATTTATGAAAATCGCCCCAAAGCCTGCCGGGAATATCCACATACCGACCGCAAACGATTCTATCAGATTTATAATCTGTCAGTTAAGAATGCTTACACTTGTCCGATTGTATATGAAGTGTTGCAAGAACTGACAAAAACAACCCCTAACCCCTAAAGGGGAATTTGGATTTGATGAATTATATAAATTTATAGAATTAAACAAAAAGACTAAACGAACTTAGTCCCGCTTCAGGGGTTAGGGGTTAATTTATCAAAGTCTTTCCAGAAGTCAGGATAAGATTTACTTACAACCTGAGGCTCTTCAATATTAATGGGTACAATGAGTGCTGCAGGAGCAAAAGCCATAGCCATACGGTGGTCTTCGTAGGTGGCAATACTGATTTCCTTTTCATACTCACAGCGTTCACCACTCCAGGCTAATTCACCTTCAGCAGGTTCAAAAAGCACAAATCCCAACTTCGCAAGTTCATTAATCAGCGCTGCAATGCGGTTGGTTTCTTTAATCTTCAGGCTCTGAACACCTTTAAAATGAAACGGTACATTTTTCAAGCAGCAGGTCACTGCAAAAGTCTGCGCCAAATCCGGTTGGTCTATAAAATCGTATTCAAATTTATCCGTGTAATTATCGGTTGAAGTCAGTAAAACACCTTCCTGTTTATAGTCGGTCTTTACGCCCAGTTGCTCAAACAATTCTGCCACTTTGCTGTCCCCCTGCGAACTATTTTCATTCAATCCGTTTAGAAAAATCCGGCCTTTCCCGGCAATAGAAAGTATCTCGTACCAGTACGAAGCTGCCGACCAATCCGATTCCACTTTGTATTGAATGGGTTTGTAAGTCTGCGGTTTAATATCAATCGTGTTGTTTTCAAAAGCAACTTCCACACCGTATTCCTTCATCATGCTCATAGTCATGCGGATATACGGCACGGAAATAACGTTACCTTCCAGACTGATTTTCAAACCATTTTGCATGTAAGGGGCAATCATCATAAGTGCTGAAATATACTGACTGCTCACACCGCCATTCAGACTTATTTCGCCACCCATCATCGCACTTCCGAAAATTCGTAATGGAGGAAAACCTTCTTTCTCCAAATATTCAATTCGTGCTCCAAGGCTTGTCAACGCATCAACCAACAGTTTTATCGGACGGTTTTTCATTCGCTCACTGCCGGTGATTACCCATTCGCCCACTGTTTTTGCCAGAAAAGCCGTCAGAAAGCGCATAGCAGTCCCAGCTGCACCAATGTCAAAAGTCGTGTTATTTGAATCCAGCGCTTTTACTGTCACCCGTGTATCATCGCAATCAGACAGGTTTTCAATATCATACGGACTGTAAGCCAACGCATTAAGAATCAATGCACGGTTGCTGATGCTTTTGGATGCAGGAAGATTAATTTCCAGGTTGAGATTAGAGGCCGAGATATAGAGGGGTTTAGTGGTCATAGAGATTTCGGTTTAGGCTTCTTTGTTTAAATCAAATCTTACTCTATCTTCATCAATTAGTTGCTTCAGTTCTTCTTCTTTTGGCAGGTAAAGTAAGTATTTACTTGCAAACATTTTATTTTTATCTGAGAGTACAGAGTATTTAACAATAGTTTCATCTTTATCAGCACAAAGTAAAATACCAATACTTGGATTATCACCGTCGCTAAGTTTCAGGTCATTGTACATCCTTACATACATATCCAATTGACCAATATCCTGATGAGTGAGTATTCCTGTTTTTAAATCAATTATAACAAAACACTTCAATAGATAATTATAGAATACCAGGTCAATAAAAAAATCTGATGTTTCAGTTATAATATGTTGTTGTCGGGCAACAAAAGCAAATCCTTTACCAAGCTCGAGTAAGAAGTGTTGAATATGATCTAAAATTGCAGTTTCTATTTCATATTCGGTATTTTTAATGTCCGTAGACAACCCTAAAAATTCAAAAATATAAGGATCTTTTATGATGTTCTGAACCGTGATTTGTGGAGTTTGATTATTTGAGTGAGTTAATATTCGTTCAAAAGCCAGTGAATTTATTTGGCGTTGGAGCGTTCTGCTATTCCAGTTATTTAAAATACTTTCATTTAAATAATATTGCCGTTTTTCTTCCGAATCCAATCTGCTTAATAATCGATAATGCGACCAACTCAATTCGTGACGCAATGTGTCACAAATTGGAAATGCTCTGTAAAATGCACGCATATTCCGAAGATTACTTCCGTCAAAACCTTTTCCAAATTCAGTTGTAAGTTGTTGTGCAAGCGTATTTAATGTATTTTTTCCATAGTCAGCACGGATATTTCCGCCTTGCTCATCTTCAACTATCAACTGTCCTATCTGCCAGTAAGTATCGATTAAGTTGCTATTTACCATTCTGTAAATCCGCTGCCTGGACTGAAGAACGATATTCTTTATAGATTCAAATAATTGGTTTTGAGTTATTTCCATATTTAAACTATAACATAACAATTTACACCATATATGACAAAAAAACTAATAAAAAATTCGATAAATTATTTTACACAGCCAATTCATAAATCTTTCTCACATCTTCCTCAGTAAGTTTCACAAAACTTCCGAGCGTATTTTCACCAAGGCCCATTGTTTTTACAAGTGTATGAATGTCTTCAGGTTTTGCACCAAGTTGTGAGAAACGTATTGGCATGCCGATGGACGATACAAACTGTTCATAACGTTCAATGCCCTGAAGAGCTGTTTTTTCGGGATTCTGGAAATCCATTTCGCAGCCCCAAACCCGCACGGCAAACTGTGCAAAACGCATCACATCGTGATTCATTACATACTTCATCCAGGCCGGAAACATAACCGCCAGACCTGCACCGTGAGCTACATCATATAATCCGGATAGTTCGTGTTCCATCTGGTGACTTGACCAGTCGCTGTCGCGACCAACGCCGCAAGTGTCGTTGTGTGCCACCATTCCTGCCCACATTATATTAGCCAGCGCATCATAATCTCTTGTTGCCAGGGCCTTTGGAGCTTCATTTATCACAGTCAACAGAATTGCTTCGCTGAGTCTGTCGGTAATTTCTACATTTTGAGTATTAGTAAAATAGCGTTCCATTACGTGAGCCATCATGTCGGTAATACCGCAGGCAATCTGATAATCGGGTAATGAAGCAGTCAATTCAGGATTCAAAATGGAAAATACCGGACGCATTACATCATGATTAGCAGCACGTTTCAACATGCCGTTTTCATGTGTAATTACTGAACCCATGGAACCCTCGCTACCGGCTGCAGAAATAGTCAGAATAGTTGCAACGGGCAATGCTCTTTCTATGCGTTTTCCGCAATAAAAATCCCAGAAATCACCAACATACAACGCTCCGAGTGCGATGGCTTTGGCTGAATCAATGGCACTTCCACCACCAACTGCAAGTATAAAATCTATTTTTTCGGTTTTGCAGATCTCTATTCCTTTATAAACCAATCCGCTGCGTGGATTAGGAACAACGCCACCCAGTTCAGTAAAAAAGATGTTTTCGGCTGATAATGATGTTTTTACTCTGTCGAGGAGTCCACTTTTTATCACAGATCCACCTCCAAAATGGATTAAAACACGAGTTCCGCCAAAACGTTTTACATATTTTCCCGCTTCGTTTTCCCGCTCTTTACCAAAAACAAAAAAAGTGGGACTATAAAAACTAAAGTTGTTCATATACTTATGAAATAGAAGTAATTAGTTGAATTTTCCGTCAAATTTCACATTCATATCGTTCACAAATTGTCGGATACGTTGTTCGTCTTCAAGCTTGCAAATAAGCAGAACATTGTCCGACTCTGCTACGATATAACCTTTCAAATCCTGAATAACTGCCAGTTTCTCGGATGGTAATACCACGATGTTATTTTCACTTTCATAGAAAGCTGTTTTACATTTCAGTGTCACATTTTCATGCTCATCTTTTGGCGACATTTCGTATAATGAGCCCCAGGTTCCAAGGTCAGTCCATCCAAAATCAGAACACAAAACATATACATCAGACGCCTTTTCCATAATTCCATAATCTATCGAAATATTGGGGCATGAAGGATACATTTGATCTATAAATTCTTGTTCTTTGTCGGTGTTGAAAAAATCTTTTCCGGCATTAAACCTATTTGCAACATCCGGCAGCAGTTTGTCAAATGCTTCTGAAATAGTCTGTAAATTCCATAGAAATATGCCTGAGTTCCAGAAAAATTCGCCTGTTTCAAAGAAAACCTGTGCCAGTTCTGCATTCGGTTTTTCAGTAAATGTTTTTACACGACGTAAATTTGTATCTCCTTCAGAAATTTGAATATAACCATAGCCGGTTTCAGGACGGCTCGGTTTAATTCCTAAGGTTAGGAGACAATTGTTATTTTCGATAAACTCAAAACCGGCGCGGATAGTATCCAGAAAATCCGCTTCTTTCATAATGAGGTGATCGGATGGAGCAACGATAATATTGGCATTATCTGTTATGGCTTTAATGCGGTTAACGGCATATGCAATACATGGTGCAGTATTCCGACGATTTGGTTCGAGCAGTACCTGTTTAGCATTTATCTCGGGTAATTGTTCCAAAATCAATTCCTTATAAATCACATTGGAAACAATCAGTATATTTTCTGCAGGCACCAAATGACGTACCCGGTCAAATGTCATTTGCAACAGTGAACGTCCGGTTCCAAAAAAATCAAGAAACTGTTTGGGACGGTCGTTACGACTGAAAGGCCAGAAACGGCTACCAACGCCACCGGCCATAATGATACAATAGTTATTTTGCATTGCTCTAATAAGTTAGGGAATTAATGCCCGTTAGTACTAAAAATCGTACTAAGATACTACGATTTTTTTAAAAACCAAAATTTAGACTCATAAAAAACAGAGTCTTTTTAAACTTTGAAAAGCGTATTTTTACCAATAAATGATGTCTTCTAACGAAAAATTATGAAACTATAGTATGATCTTATTAGAATGGATTTTTGCATTTACCATTCTGATCAATTCATTTTCCGGGATTACTTGTTTAGTAATTTGTTTTTGAAGCAAATCAAAAGTAAATTCGGCAATTTCATTTTCAGGTTGATCGATAATTGTAATCTGTGGTTGAAGAATTTGAAATGAAATGTGACTGACGTAAGAAATCAGTTCAAGTTTTTGAGGTATTTTTATATCATAGAGTTTTGTTTGCATCAAAACACCCAATGTCAACTGATGTGATGATGAAATAATGGCATCAGGTCTTTTGTCTGAACTCCAGAGTTTTTTAAAAACTTCTTTGCCATTTTCGACCGAAAACTCATTCTCAATTACAGGCATTTGGTATGCTAATCCGTATTTTTGAAGAGCATCAAGATAGCCTTGTTGCCTTTCGCGAAAGACATTAATTTCGTTCGTGCCTATTATTAACGCTATTCGTTTATTTCCTTTTTTTATAAGATCTTCGGTAATTGAATATGTTATTTCATAGTTGTTTATCAATACTTTAGGTGCATTTATGTCCTCACATACACGGTCAAAAAACACAAGTGGTATTCCTGCATCCTGAAGCCGCCTGAAATGATTGCTATCTGTTGTTGATTTGGCAATAGATACAGTTACACCGGCAAAGTTTTGATTAATAATTGTATCAACAATTTCCACTTCCTGCTCATAGCTTTCGTTCGATTGGAAAATGCTTAGTATATAACCATTTTTAGCCACAAGCAGTGTTAGCTGATTGGCTACATTCGAAAAAAAGGGATGATTAATACTTGGTACAATTAAAGCAATGATAGGTTTGATATTAGAACTTGATTTAACATCTTTCATAATTCTTAGTTTAGTGCTGCAAAAATAACAAATTTTCTTCATTTTTTATTATAAAAAAACCGGATTGTAATTAAACAATCCGGTTTCTTGTATTTAAGTTGAAAATCTGGTTTTATTCAGATTCACGTTCTTCCATATCAAGCACATTACGACGGGCATCAACTTTTTTGTCATACTCGTCACGCGAGTAAACCACAATTTTGTCGAAGTCACGTTGTCCGGTTCCTGCTGGTATCAGGTGTCCACAAATTACGTTTTCTTTCATACCTTCCAAACGATCCACCTTTCCATTGATAGCAGCATCGTTCAGTACTTTCGTAGTTTCCTGGAACGAAGCTGCAGACATAAAGCTGTTAGTCTGAAGTGCAGCACGTGTAATACCTTGCAGAATCTGATTTGAAGTAGCGGCAATAGCGTCGCGGGTTTCAATCAACTTCATATCACGGCGTTTAAGCACACTGTTTTCGTCGCGTAATTTACGGGGTGTAATAATCTGACCTGGTTTAAGATTGGTTGAATCACCGGCATCAAGTATAACTTTTTTACCCCAGATACGGTCGTTTTCCTCCATAAACTCGTTTTTATCAACGATTTGTTTTTCAAGGAAACGTGTATCGCCCTGCTCAAGTATTTCTACTTTACGCATCATCTGACGAACAATAACTTCGAAGTGTTTATCGTTAATTTTCACACCCTGCAAGCGATATACATCCTGAACTTCGTTCACAATATAATCCTGAACGGCAGTAGGACCTTTAATCAACAAAATATCCGAAGGTGTTGTAGCACCATCTGAAAGCGGTGTTCCGGCACGCACGAAGTCATTTTCCTGAACCAGAATCTGTTTTGATAACTGGATTAGATATTTTTTCTCTTCTCCGGTTTTTGAAGTTACAGTCAATTCGCGGTTACCACGTTTGATTTTTCCAAAAGTTACTTCACCATCAATTTCAGCTACTACTGCCGGATTCGATGGGTTACGTGCTTCGAACAACTCAGTTACACGTGGAAGACCACCGGTAATATCACCTGCTTTACCAACTGCACGTGGGATTTTTACCAGCATCTGACCGGTTTTAATCTTATCGCCGTTGTCGAGTACAAGGTGAGCACCCACCGGAAGGTTATATGTACGAAGAATAGTTCCGTCTTTAGCCACAATGTGTGCACTTGGAACTTTATTACGGTCTTTCGACTCAATAATAATTTTCTCGCGCAATCCTGTTGCTTCATCGGTTTCGGTTTTGAAAGTAGCATTTTCAACCACGTCTTCAAACTCGATTTTACCTTCAGTTTCAGAGATAATTACCGCATTAAATGGATCCCATTCACAAACAAGCGTGCCTTTTGTACCTAAATCGCCATCTCTCACATACAGTTTTGAACCGTATGGAACGTTAGTTGTTGTCAGTGCAATTCCGGTTTTCTGATCTATCACGCGCATTTCGGCCAAACGGCTTACAACTACCTGATAGAATTCAGTTCCGTTATCAGTTGCTTCAACCGTGCGAAGTTCGTCGAATTCGATACGACCATCATAGCGGAGAACAATTTTTGATTCAGCAGCAATGTTCGAAGCGATACCACCGACGTGGAACGTACGCAGTGTAAGCTGAGTACCCGGCTCACCGATAGATTGTGCAGCAATAACACCTACAGCTTCGCCTTGATGTACCATTTTACCGGTTGCAAGGTTTCGTCCGTAACATTTTGCACAAACTCCTTTTTTCGACTCACAAGTCAATACTGAACGAATTTCAACACGTTCGATTGGTGAATCCTGTATTTTTCTGGCGTGAGTTTCAGTAATCTCTTCACCTGAAGCTGCCAGCAATTCGCCGGTATGAGGGTGATAAATATCATGAACCGAAACACGTCCGAGAATTCTTTCATAAAGCGAAGAAATTACTTCTTCGTTATTTTTCATTTCAGTGGCAATCAAACCACGTAATGTACCACAGTCATCTTCGTTGATAATCACATCATGTGAAACGTCAACCAAACGACGGGTCAAATATCCGGCATCTGCAGTCTTCAAAGCCGTATCCGCCAACCCTTTACGAGCACCGTGTGTAGAGATAAAGTACTCTAACACCGAAAGACCCTCTTTAAAGTTCGACAAAATCGGATTTTCAATAATCTGACCACCTTCGGCGCCTGATTTCTGTGGTTTTGCCATCAAACCACGCATACCTGAGAGCTGACGAATCTGCTCCTTCGAACCACGGGCTCCTGAATCCAACATCATGTAAACTGAGTTGAATCCCTGATTGTCACTCGAAAGTTGTTTCATCAAGATGTTCGACAGTTTCGAGTTTACGTGCGTCCATGTATCGATAATCTGATTATAACGTTCATTGAAAGTAATGAATCCCATGTTATAGTTATTCAGAATTTCTTCCACTTCGGCATTACCTTCTTTTACCAGATCATCTTTTTCAGGTGGTACAATTACGTCATTCAAATTGAACGACAAACCTCCTTTGAAAGCCATACTGTAACCCAAATCCTTGATATCATCAAGGAATGCAGCAGTACGTGCCACTCCACAAATATCAATTACTTTTCCAATAATATCGCGTAATGATTTTTTAGACAACAACTCATTGATATAACCAACTCTTGAAGGAACACATTTATTGAATAAAATACGTCCTACTGTAGTTTCAATCAGTTTATCAACGATTGCACCTTCTTCATTTAAATCTTTGGTTTTCACCTTAATCCATGAGTGAAGAGACACTTTCTTTTCGTTGTAAGCAATTTCTGCTTCTTCCGGTGAATAGAAAATAAGTCCTTCGCCTAATGCGCCGGTACGTGGTTTTGTAATATAATACAAACCAAGAACCATGTCCTGTGAAGGGACAGTAATAGGTGCACCATTTGCCGGGTTGAGAATATTATGCGAAGCCAACATCAACATTTGTGCTTCCAGAACTGCCTCATTACCAAGTGGTAAGTGAACAGCCATCTGGTCACCATCAAAGTCGGCATTGAAAGCCGTACAGGATAGCGGGTGAAGCTGAATCGCTTTTCCTTCAATCATTTTTGGCTGGAAAGCCTGAATACCAAGACGGTGAAGTGTCGGAGCACGGTTTAGTAATACAGGATGACCTTTCATCACGTACTCTAAAATGTCCCAGATTACCGGGTCTTTGCGGTCAACGATTTTCTTCGCCGATTTTACCGTTTTTACAATTCCGCGTTCGATAAGTTTGCGGATAACAAACGGTTTATATAGTTCGGCAGCCATATCTTTTGGGATACCGCACTCGTGCATTTTTAATTCCGGACCAACGACGATTACCGAACGAGCCGAATAATCCACACGCTTACCTAACAGGTTCTGACGGAAACGACCTTGCTTGCCTTTCAACGAATCGGAAAGTGATTTCAACGGACGGTTAGCGTCAGTTTTAACGGCACTCGATTTACGTGAATTGTCGAATAATGAATCCACAGACTCCTGAAGCATACGTTTTTCGTTACGTAGGATTACTTCGGGTGCTTTGATTTCAATTAATCGTTTCAGACGGTTGTTACGGATAATTACACGACGATACAAGTCATTCAAATCGGAAGTAGCGAAACGACCACCATCCAATGGAACTAACGGACGTAATTCAGGTGGAATTACAGGAACGATTTTGATAATCATCCATTCCGGTTTGTTGCGCATTTTCGAAGCACGGAACGATTCTACAATTTGCAGGCGTTTCAATGCATCATTTTTGCGTTGTTGTGAAGTGTCGGTATTTGCTTTGTGACGCAGGTCGTACGACAATGCATCCAAATCCAGACGGCTCAACATATCATGAATAGCGTCAGCACCCATTTTAGCAATAAACTTGTTAGGGTCTGTGTCATCTAATTGATGATTTTCTTTTGGAAGTGCTTCCATTATGTCGAGATATTCATCTTCTGAAAGCAATTCACCCTGAGCAATATTTTCTCCATTCTCAACAATACCACCCTGAATAATTACATATTTTTCGTAGTAGATGATTGAATCAAGTTTTTTGGTTGGCATACCGAGCAGGTAACCGATTTTATTCGGCAACGAGCGGAAATACCAAATATGAGCCACAGGAACCACCAGTTGAATGTGTCCCATGCGTTCACGACGAACTTTCTTTTCGGTCACTTCCACGCCGCAACGGTCGCAAACAATGCCTTTGTAACGGATACGTTTGTATTTACCGCAATGACATTCAAAGTCTTTAGTAGGACCAAAAATGCGTTCGCAGAACAGACCATCTCGTTCGGGTTTGTAGGTACGATAATTAATGGTTTCAGGTTTTAAAACTTCACCACTTGATAATTTCAATATTTCTTCGGGTGATGCAAGACCAATCGAGATTTTATTAAAATTACTTTTTACCTTATTATCTGATTTAAAAGCCATAACTTTTTTTTGATTTACAATTTACAATTTACAAATTGACAATTGGAATAAATTAAATTTAGAAATAAACTCACTTTAAATTTCCCTTTAGGGGATTTAGGGGGAGGTCTATTCTAAATTTATGCTAAGACCCAATCCACGAAGTTCGTGCAACAATACGTTGAGCGATTCCGGAATTCCCGGTGTTGGCATAGGATCACCCTTAACGATAGCTTCGTAAGTGCGGGCACGACCCATAACATCATCCGATTTAACGGTGAGGATTTCCTGAAGAATATGAGCTGCACCGAATGCTTCGAGTGCCCAAACTTCCATTTCCCCGAAACGCTGACCACCGAATTGTGCTTTACCACCAAGAGGCTGTTGCGTAATAAGTGAATATGGCCCGATTGAACGTGCATGCATTTTATCTTCAACCATGTGACCCAGTTTCAGCATGTAAATCACACCTACTGTTGCATGTTGGTCAAATTTCTCACCTGTTCCACCATCAGTCAAACGGGTTTTTCCGTAACGTGGCACACCGGCTTTGTCAGTCCATTCATTCAGGTCATCGAGACTTGCACCATCGAAAATCGGAGTTGCAAACTTAACACCCAGTTCTTTTCCTGCCCAACCAAGAACAGTTTCGAAAATCTGTCCAAGGTTCATACGTGAAGGTACACCAAGTGGATTTAATACTATATCCACCGGAGTTCCGTCTTCTAAGAACGGCATATCTTCCTGACGAACTATACGTGATACAATACCTTTATTACCGTGACGTCCTGCCATCTTGTCACCAACACGGATTTTACGTTTTTTGGCAATATATACCTTAGCTATCTGAACAATACCGTTTGGAAGTTCATCACCGATGGTGATATTGAATTTCTGACGTTTGATCTGGGCATCCAGTTCTTTGTATTTTCTCAGATAGTTCATTATCAATTGTTTTACCAAATCGTTTTTATGTGAATCGGTAGTCCATTTGCTTAACTGAACGGTTGTATAATCAATTTCGCGAAGGCGTTCTTCGGTGAATTTTGAATTTCTTGAGATAATATCAGCGCCCAAATAATCTTTAACTCCTGCTGAAGTTTTTTCACCGAGTAAAGCTATTAGTTTTTCAACTAAAGTATTACGCAGAATTGCAGCCTGATTTTCAAATTCTTCATCCAATCGGGGAAGAACAGCTTTATCAGCAAGTTTTGATTTACGGTTCTTTTGAGCTTTTGAGAACAAACGTTTACCGATAACCACACCTGATAACGAAGGAGTTGCTTTCAATGAAGCATCTTTCACATCACCGGCTTTATCACCAAAGATAGCACGAAGCAGTTTTTCTTCCGGCGACGGATCTGATTCACCTTTCGGAGTAATCTTACCAATAATGATATCGCCCGGTTCGATGCGTGCACCGATACGGATAATACCGTTTTCGTCGAGGTCTTTGGTTGCTTCTTCGCTTACGTTTGGAATATCGGAAGTAAATTCTTCGATACCACGTTTAGTTTCACGAACGTCAAGCAATTGCTCAACCACGTGAACGGAGGTAAAGACATCTTCACGAACCACACGTTCGTTAATTACAATAGCATCCTCAAAGTTATAACCTTTCCATGGCATGAATGCCACTTTCAGGTTTTTACCAATTGCCAGTTCACCATTTTGAGTTGCATAGCCTTCAGTCAGAATCTGACCGTTGGTAACACGTTCTCCCTTACGAACTATCGGACGTAAGTCAATCGTTGTGTTTTGGTTGGTTTTCTGGAATTTTGGTAATTTATATTCTTTTACTGCTGAGTCAAAGCTTACAAATTCAGCTTCTTCAGTTCGGTCGTAACGGATATTAATGCAGGTTGCATCAACAAATTCAACAATACCTTCACCTTCGGCAGCAATCTGTGTACGTGAATCCTGAATAAGCTGAGCTTCGATACCTGTACCAATAATTGGAGCTTCGCAGCGCAACAGAGGCACTGCCTGGCGCATCATGTTCGATCCCATCAACGCACGGTTTGCATCATCATGTTCAAGGAAAGGAATTAATGCAGCAGCGATAGAGGCAATCTGCGATGGAGAAACGTCCATCAAGTTTACTTCTGCCGGTGGAACTACAGGGAAATCAGCACCTAAGCGTGATTTTACTTTAGTACGGATAAATCCGCCCTTATCGTTCAGTGGTGCATTTCCTTGTGCAATAACCAGACTTTCTTCTTCTTCAGCTGTGAAATATTCTATTCCGGCTTCTGTAGTATCAACCACTGAGTCGGTAACCTTACGATAAGGAGTTTCAATAAATCCTAATTCGTTGATTTTAGCATAAATACAAAGCGAAGAAATCAACCCGATATTTGGACCTTCAGGAGTTTCAATCGGACAAAGACGTCCGTAGTGAGTATAGTGTACGTCACGAACCTCGAAACCGGCACGTTCACGCGACAAACCGCCGGGCCCGAGAGCCGACATACGACGTTTGTGAGTGATTTCGGCCAACGGATTCTGTTGATCCATGAATTGTGACAATGCATTTGTTCCGAAGAAAGAGTTGATTACGGAAGAAATACTTTTCGCGTTAATCAAATCAATCGGAGTAAATACCTCGTTATCGCGAACATTCATACGTTCACGAATTGTACGTGCCATACGCGACAAGCCCACACCAAACTGGTTGTAAAGTTGTTCGCCTACTGTACGTACACGACGGTTGCTTAAGTGGTCAATATCATCCACATCAGCTTTCGAGTTGATAAGTTCAATCAGATACTTGATAATCTCAATAATATCTTCTTTTGTCAACACTTTGATATCGGGATTAATATCCAGATTCAATTTGCGGTTGATGCGGAAACGACCAACATCACCCAAATCATAGCGTTTTTCGGAGAAGAACAAATTGTTGATTACCTCGCGTGCTGTTGAATCGTCAGCAGGAACTGCATTACGGAGTTGACGGTAAATATAAAGAACAGCTTCTTTTTCCGAGTTGCTCGGGTCTTTCTGAAGCGTGTTGTAAATGATTGCATAATCGTTTTGATTAGCATCGGCACGGTGAAGCAGAATAGTCTGTGACCCTGATTCGATAATGTCTTCAATATGACTATTATCCAGGATTGTTTCACGGTCGATGATAACCTCGTTACGTTCGATGGAAACTACCTCACCGGTATCTTCATCAACGAAGTCTTCAACCCACGATTTCAAAACACGGGCAGCCAGTTTTTGTCCAACGGCTTTTTTCAGACTTGCTTTGTTGACTTTTACTTCTTCGGCAAGATTAAATATTTCCAGAATGTCTTTATCGCTTTCGAAACCAATGGCACGAAGCAAAGTAGTAACAGGAAGTTTTTTCTTTCGGTCGATGTAAGCATACATCACGTTGTTAATATCCGTAGCAAACTCAATCCATGAGCCACGGAAAGGAATAATACGGGCTGAGTACAATTTTGAGCCGTTGGCATGAATGCTCTGACCAAAAAATACACCCGGCGAACGGTGAAGCTGAGAAACGATAACACGTTCAGCACCGTTTATAACAAAAGTACCTTTGGCAGTCATATAAGGGATAGGTCCCAGATATACATCCTGAATCACCGTATCAAAATCTTCGTGATCCGGGTCGGTACAGTATAGTTTTAGTTTGGCTTTTAAGGGCACACTGTATGTCAGACCTCGTTCAACACATTCGTCAATCGAATAACGTGGCGGGTCAACATAATAGTCGAGAAATTCTAGAATGAAATTATTTCTTGTATCAGCGATTGGAAAATTTTCAGAGAAAACTTTGTACAATCCTTCTGATTTTCTTTTTTCAGGGGCGGTATCCATCTGAAAAAAGTCCTGGAATGATTTTAATTGTACTTCCAAGAAATCCGGATATTCCAGTTGATTCTTGATAGAAGCAAAATTTATTCTTTGAGATTTTGTTAATGACGACATTTTCAAAGAGGTTATTTGGTGCGGAGAACTCAATTATTTTATAGACAACAAAAGGTTTAGAATCCCACGGGATGTGGGAATCTAAACCGAAGACCTGATAATCAGGTAATTATTATTTAAGTTCAACTTCAGCTCCGCCTTCAGTCAATGCTTTTTTCAAGGCTTCTGCTTCGTCTTTCGATGCACCTTCTTTAATTACTGAAGGAGCAGCATCAACTAAATCTTTAGCTTCTTTCAAGCCAAGACCGGTAAGTTCTTTTACCAATTTAACGATAGCCAGTTTTTGTGCACCGGCTGCTTTCAATACTACATCAAAAGCGGTTTTTTCTTCAACTACTTCAGCAGCAGCTGCGGCTGGACCTGCAGCAACAGCAACGGCTGCAGCGGCTGGTTCGATACCATATTGATCTTTCAAAATTTGAGCTAACTCATTTACTTCTTTAACGGTTAAGTTAACTAATTGTTCTGCAAAAGCTTTCAAATCTGCCATTTTACTTTATTTTTTATAGATTTTATTTTTTAATTTTTTATTCTGAAATTATCTTTCTCCCAGCGTTTTC
>CAIQOG010000556.1 GCA_903873355.1 uncultured Bacteroidales bacterium | reverse complement strand
GGAAAAACAACAATTGTGTTAAGATATGATAGTCCGTGGAAATTATGGGAAAATATGGATGATAATGAATATAGGGCAGAAAAACTGCAAATTCAGAAAGATGCCACGACCTATCTCGAACGAGAATACCCCGGAATTTCTGCATTTATTGAGATAATTGATGTGGCAACACCCAAAACTGATGTCAAGTATACCGGAGTAAAAGATGGCGCTTACGAAGGTTTTATGCCTTCGAAAGAGAATATGATGAAATCCTTGAAAATGAAACTTCCAGGACTTCAAAACTTCTACATGGCCGGCCAGTGGTTGTTTCCGGGTGGCGGACTTCCACCTTCGGCTCAAACTGGCAAGTGGGCAGTGCAGTTGATTTGCAAAAAGGAAAAACAACGATTTGTTTCAGACAAATGATTCATTTTAAAATCTAATACAGCTATGCTATTAATTTCAATCCAAAATATTGACCGGTTTCTGAACTGTAAGGTTATTGCCGTTGCAGGAGCATCGCGTAAGGAAAAAAGCTTTAGTGCTTCAATCAGTTCACATCTCTGGGCTAAAGGATATACAGTCCTTAGAATAAATCCAAATTTCGTTGAAAATAATATAAAACGAAATGAATTCAAATCAGTTTCGGATCTTCCGAAAAGATATAAATAATTTACTGGTACTAACCAATCCGGCGCAAACTTTAGCAGTCGTAAAATCGGCTATTGAACGGGGTATTAAAAATATATGGATACAACAAAAATCAGAAACGCCTGAAGTTATTGCTTTGTGTAACGCCAATAAAGTAAATCTGATTTACAATCACTGTATATTCATGTTTACTCATCCTGACGGTATGCATAAATTCCATTATAACCTGAAGAAACTATTTGGAGGAATTCCTAAATAAATCAAACTAATTTTCAAGAAACTACCTTTGAGTATTACAGGAAAAAACATGAAAGCAGTAATATGCACAAAATACGGTTTGCCGGAAGTCCTTGAATTAATAGAGATGGAAAAACCAACTCCGAAGGACAATGAAGTGTTGATTAAAGTAATCGCAACGACAGTTCACATTGGAGATACCAAAATTCGGCGCTTAGAGCCTGGTATGGGAACAATTATTGATTTCTTTTTCAAGCCTTTTATGCTAATAATGATGGGTTTCAAGGGTCCAAGAAGAAAAATTCTTGGAATGGAACTTGCCGGAGAAATTGAAGCTGTAGGTAAGAACGTTACATTGTTTAAAATAGGCGATCCGGTTTTTGCATCAACTGAATTTAATTTCGGTGCGTATGCACAATATTGCTGTTTGCCTGAAAAGGGGATTATAACTCTAAAACCAACCAATATGACTTATGAGGAAGCCGCTCCGGTATCGAATGGTGGATTAACCGCCTTGTATAATCTTAGAAAAGCCAATATCCAGAAAGGTCAAAAGGTATTAATCTATGGAGCTTCCGGTAGTGTTGGTACGTATGCTGTGCAACTTGCCAAGTACTTTGGAGCAGAAGTTACAGGAGTTTGCAGTACAGCGAATTTGGAAATGGTAAAATCACTGGGAGCTGATGAAGTAATTGATTATACCAAAGAGGATTTTACCCAACGTGCTGATAAATACGATTTTATTTTTGATGCTGTAGGCAAACTTGCAACTTCAAAACGTAAAAAATCGTTAGCAAAGTCAGGAATCTATCTAAACATTATGGCTATGTCAAACAACTTTAAATTAAAGCTTGAAGACCTGATTTACCTTAAAGAGCTTTGTGAAGCAGGAGTATTGAAATCGGTAATTGATAAAATTTACCCCCTGGAACAAATTGTAGAAGCTCACAGATATGTTGATAAAGGACACAAAAAAGGAAATGTAGTGATAAAGTTATAATTTAAAGAATAATCTTATGCAATACAAAAGTGTCATTATCAGTAAAAAAGGAGGACCAGAAGTGCTTCAGGTTTTAGAAAACGTGATAGTTAATCCGAATCCAGATGAAGTTTTAATCAAAGTACAGGCATGTGCCGTTGGTGGAACCGATATTGCCATGCGATACTATAATTATCCCGGAGTACCAAAGAAACCATTTGTGCCGGGTTATGAAATTGTTGGCACAGTTTACAAAAATGGATCGAATATTTCTGTGCCAAAAGTAGGTGAACGGGTTGCCGCACTTACCACTTTTGGCGGTTATTCTGAATTTATTAGGCTCAAAGCTGAGGATCTGATAAATATTCCAAAATCTGTAGACGTAGCAGAAGCAGCAGCAGTTATACTGAATTATACAACTGCTTACCAAATGATGAAACGTGTCGCAAAAGTAAAAAAAGGCGATAAAGTTTTAATTACCGGTGCAAGTGGCGGAGTTGGTTCGGCTTTGCTCGATTTGGGGAAAATGTTTGAATTGGAATTATATGGAACGGCTTCAGGCATTAAACATGAATCATTGGAGTACTTCGGGGCAACTCTTATTGATTACAAAACGCAGGATTTTTCGGAAACTATCAGAAAATCGGTTCCTGAAGGGATTGATTTTGTATTTGATGGCGTCGGTGGTAAAACTATTAAAAAATCAATTCAAGTTCTTCGACGTGGTGGTTTATTGGTAGAATATGGGTATTCCCTGAAATCATTTATGTATTTACTCAAAACGGTGTATTATATGTTCTCCGGAATTTCGAAGGGAGTAAAAGCCAAAAGCTATGGTATTTCTGTAAACTACAAAATGAACAAAAAAACCGTCCTGGAAGATATGGAAGAACTTATTCATTTGCTTAAAGCCGGAAAAATCAAACCGCTCATCTTTAAACGAATGGCATTGACTGAAGCTGCGGAAGCCAATAGGATGGTTGAAAACGGAGAAGTTATTGGAAATGTTGTTTTGATAAATGAATAGGTTTACCAACTTTTAAATTCAAACATTCAATTATTCGGAATAGATTTATTGTTCATTTCTCTCATTCAGTAGGAAATTTTCTTCATTCAGCAACTTTTATTTTAATTTCATTTGTATGGGTAATAATTTTGCCGTATAGATAATTTTAAAAATAAAAGATATGAAACGAAGAATTATTTTAACCCTTACAATCGCATTGGCCGTTTTAACCGGAAATGCACAAAACGGCGGACAAACTGTTCGTGGGATAGTTACTGATGCATTTACTGGGAGTCCAATTGAAGGAGCTTCTATCGTGGTGCCTGATTCCAAACCGTTTGTTGGCACCACAACTGATGCCAAAGGAGAATTTGAACTGAAAAATATCAAACCCGGAAGATGGTCGTTTTCGGCATCTATTGTGGGTTATTCTGCACAATTAGTTTCTAGTCAAATGATTATAGCCGGAAAAGAAACGGTACTGACATTTAAACTGGAAGAAAAAGTCAATCACTTGGGCGAGGTGGTAGTAAAGGTTGGACATTCCAAAGAAAAACCGCTGAATGACATGGCATTAATAAGTGCCCGCTCGTTCAGCGTGGAAGAAACTGAACGTTATGCCGGCAGTTTAGGCGATCCGTCGCGAATGGTTTCAAACTATGCGGGAGTCATGGCAGGAAACGATTCACGTAACGACATTATCATTCGAGGAAACTCGCCTATGGGTTTGTTGTGGCGCATTGAAGGAGTTGAAGTTCCGAATCCTAACCATTTTGGTGCACAGGGCACCACCGGCGGACCGGTAAGTATGCTTAACAGTAATCTGCTGGCTAATTCCGATTTTATGACCGGTGCTTTTCCTGCTGAATACGGCAATGCACTTTCGGGTGTTTTCGATATTAATTTGCGAAGTGGAAATAAGGAAAAATATGAATTTACCGGACAGGTTGGTTTTAATGGTTTCGAAGCAGCCGCCGAAGGACCAATTCCGATGGGCAAAAACAATCCGAAAGGTTCGTTTATCGTTGACTACCGCTATTCTACGCTGGAGTTGGTAAGCAAACTCGGATTTAATATTGGTACAGGTGCTGCCATTCCACAATACCACGATTTGACAGTTTTGGCTGATATTCCGACTCGAAATGCAGGCAGATTTAAATTTGTGGGAATTTTCGGAACCAGTTTTATTCAATTGGGTCGAACTTTTGATAAGGCACAGGCTATAAGCTCTAATCAACTGGGTTATGCCACTGATTTTGGTGCGAATCTGAATGTGGCTTTACTCACACATACGTTGATGATTTCCGAAAAGACAAAACTGAAATCGGCTGTTTCGTTTCAGAGCTCACAGTCGGCTACGCAGAATGATTCCATTGATTATCTGAATAAAACGTATTTCTCAACTTATGCCGGCAAACTGCTTGAAAACAAAATATCAGCTTCGGTAGAACTAAAACATAAGTTTAATACGCAAGATAATATGGCGGTAGGTATTTTTGCAAACCGGTATATCACATCTTTCAACGATTCGGCATGGGTGAATAATTTTCACAAACGGATTTATCTGACGCAGGTAAATAATGAACCGACAACGCTTTACGAAGCCTTTGGCAACTGGCAGCATAAATTTTCGGATAATTTAATTTTAAATGGAGGTTTGCATTATCAGTATTATGATTTAAGCAAAGAAAGTGCACTGGAACCCCGCTTTGGTTTACAATGGAAGTTCGGGCAGGGACAGTCGCTGAGTCTGGGTTATGGACTTCACAGCCAGATTCAACCCCGCACGGTTTATTTTGCCAAAGAATATAATCAAACGCTTAGAACATACGCTGAAAACAATCACGATTTGAAATTTACCCGTTCGCAACATGTTGTGCTTGGTTACGATTGGCATTTGGGCAGCGAATTCCGCGTAAAATCCGAAGCGTATTATCAGGATATTTTCAACGTGCCGGTTTCTAAATCGAACGGAGCTTATTCTATGCTGAATGCCGGAAGCGGCTATTTTATTGCCAAATCAGATAGTTTACAGAATACCGGCAAAGGGAAAAATTACGGATTGGAATTGACCGTTGAAAAGTTTTTAAGCCATGGTTATTATGCATTGATGACTGTTTCGTTATTTGATTCAAAATACGAGGGAACTGACAATGTGTGGCGAAACACGGCTTTCAATACGAACTATGCCATGAATTTGTTGGCAGGATATGAATTGAAAGTAGGTAAAAATAATTTCCTGACATTTGATGCCCGTGGGGTTTGGTCGGGTGGAATGCGGTATATTCCTATTGATTTGAATGCCTCCGTTGCCGCCAATGAACAGGTTTACGATTGGAGCAAAGCGTACAACAATAAATACAAAGATTATTTCAGGTGTGATTTAAGAATCGGATTTAAACAGAATTTCAAACACATATCGCAGGAATTCGGACTCGATTTGCAAAATGTTACCAACAACCAGAATATTTTTTCGGAACAATTTAACACACAATCGCATTCCATTTCTACTGTTTTCCAACAAGCGTTTTTGCCGATGATGCTGTATCGTATTAATTTTTAATTATTTCGAGTATATTTGTCCTCAAATTAGTAAACATGCCATGAACAACAGCAAATTACAATTCGATATGGTTTACCCCAAATGGTATAATCTGATTTTTTGGATGGTAGGCATTTCATTGATCATCGGACTTGTATTTTCCTTTTTTACCGGAAGACAATTCTCATTGTTTAATATCCTTTTACCATCATTGTTTAACACGGCGTTTCTCTGGATGGGAAGTATGTTGATTGTGATCTTTGTCTGGAATCGCTTTCCATGGGAATCCATGCCGCTAAAACATATTTTGATAGAAATTGCGCTGATATTGGTCTTGCTAACATTTTTTGTGGCCGGGATGGGAATTTTCTTCAGTTATAAACGGAATATTCCCATTCTGGATGGATTCAGACTTAATCTGGTAGACATTTTATTCACCATTCTGATTACTTTCCTGATTGTTACCATTCACGAAGCCATTTTTTTCTACCGTCAGTGGAAATTTAATTTTTCAAAATCCATAAAACTCGAAAAAGATAACCTGGAAGCAAGTTACAATGCGTTGAAAGCACAAATAAACCCGCATTTTCTGTTCAACAGTTTGAATAGTTTGATGAGTTTGCTCGAAAATAATCCCACAGCAGAGCAATATGTTCAGGATTTGTCGGATTTTCTGCGGTACGTATTAATGAGCAATGAACGTGATGTGGTTACGTTGCAGGAAGAACTGGAATTTGCCGAAAAGTATATTCATTTGCAGAAATTACGTTTTCAGGATAATTTGCAAGTGGAGTTTAAGGTTCAGCCCACTTCGCTACAATTCACCATTCTTCCGTTGACTATCCAAATGTTGCTGGAAAATTGTATCAAACACAATATCATATCCGAAAAAAATCCCCTGAGAATAAGCATTTCGGATAATGGGAATTACATTTCAGTTGTTAATAATGTTCAACCAAAACAAACAGAAGAATCAACCGGACAAGGCTTGAAAAATATAGCAGGGAGATATCGCTTTGTTTCAAACGAACCGATTAAAGTTGAAACAACGAACAATCAGTTCTCAGTAACCATTCCTTTAATTAGCAAATAATGACGAAAGTTCTGATTATAGAAGATGAACAACCTGCAGCCAAACGCCTGGAGAAAATGCTGGCTGAAATTGCACCTGATTTTGAAATAATGCATCGCTGCGACAGCATTGAATCGAGCATAAACTACATTCAGTCAGGAGCGAAACCGGATTTGCTGTTTCTGGATATTCAGTTGGGCGATGGTTTAAGTTTCGATATCTTCAAGCGGGTGGTAATCAATTGTCCGATTATTTTTACCACGGCTTATGATGAGTTTGCCATTCGGGCCTTTGAGCTGAACAGCATTGATTATATTCTGAAACCCGTCAGCAAGGAAAAGTTAGAAAAAAGTATTGAAAAATTCAGAAAATTACATCAGAATAATTCGCTGAATGATTGGTCCGCACTTGCAGACTTACTAGAAAAAGGCAAACGCGAATACAAACAGCGTTTTCTGGTTTATGTGGGTGAGCATTTGAATTCTGTTCAAACCGCCAACATTGCCTATTTTTATTCAGTAGAAAAGTCAACGTTTCTAGTTACACAAACGGGAAAAAGTTTCAGCGTTAACTTTTCACTCGACAAGCTGGAAGAGTTTGTTTCAGCAAATGATTTCTTCAGAATAAACAGGAATTATCTGATTGAATTCAATTCCATCAAAAAAATCAATATACTTTCCAAAAGTAGAATAAAGTTACTACTTGACCCTCAGACTTCTGATGAAATTCTTGTTAGTACAACCCGTACTCACGATTTTAAAGTATGGTTGGACAGATAGCCAATTAAATTTTGCTTAAAATTGAAAATAATTTCATATAATGCTCACAAACAATTAATTATTGCTACATTTGCTCGATTGATTCTAATCGGGATATTATATTAATCTTTTAAAAAATAGTGTTATGAAAAAGAAGAACTTAAAAAACAAAACAGAAGAAGCATTTAAAGTAGTTGAAGCTTTCAAAACTAATGCTGAGGTTTTACAAAAAACCGAACAGGATAAGGAATTTGCAAAAACACTTGGCGTGGCTGTTCGTAAAATGGACAAACTCGAAAAAGAAATTGTTGCATTAAAAGAAAAACTGAAAAGCAAAAAATCGATTTTTGAACAGGAAAGAGAATTGACTCTGGAATATGTAAAAACAGCAAAAAAAATTCTGAATAAGGAGTTGGACAAAAAACTGAATCCACTCAAGAAACATAAAAAACAAAAACCACCAAAGGCTGAGAAAGTCGAAGAACCTAAATGATAGTATTTGGTATATACAATATCAAAGGTGGCGTAGGGAAAACTGCCGCATCAGTTAATTTGTCTTATTTATCTAGCCTTGATGGAAATAAAACCCTCTTATGGGATTTAGATCCACAAGGCTCTTCTACCTTTTATTACGATAAAGAATTGGGAAATGATGCCAGTTTAAAAAAAATCATTAGCGGTAAAGTTGAGCTAAGAGATATTATTTCAGATACAGATTACCGAAAGCTTCATATTATTCCCTCCGATTTTTCATACCGCCACATGGATACGATTTTGGATCAGGTGAAGAAATCAAAGAAAAGAATCAGGGAAGCTTTGAAGGACTTGAAAAATGATTATGATGTAGTTTTTCTGGACTGTCCTCCCGGAATATCCATTTTAGCAGAGAATATTTTTCATGCCTGCGATTATATTCTTGTTCCTACGGTGCCCACTCCTCTTTGTCAGCGAACCTACGAACAGATTATCTCATTTTTTGAAGAAGATGAGTTGAAAACATCGGCAGTGATTCCTTTTTTCTCCATGGTAGAAGTTCGGAAAACTGTTCATCAGAACATGATGAAAGAACTTATTCGCAAAATACCCAATCTATGCTCTTCAACTATTCCTTTTATGGCAGATGTAGAGAAAATGGGAATTTATAGAAAGCCTTTGGCAGATTTTGCGCCTAATTCAAAAGCAGCAGCTTTGTTCAAGGCACTTTGGAAAGAAATAAAGAAGAAAACGATGTAAAGTTTAGACATGAATTGTGTCATAGAAGCAGAAAATGGAAAGTTTAAACACTTTCCATTTTCTGCTTCTTTAGTTTATGAATAATACAGAAAAGCGGAAAATTCAGGAATCAAACCATGAAGAAATAAAGTGTAACACGAATGACACACCACAGCAACTTAAATGCATTTTTTTATTAATTCCTTATTAATGTCCCTTTAATCATTTTGGAAATACTATATGATATTTTTGTCGTATAAATTTTCAATTAGACTATTGTGATTAAAAAACTTTTAATTTCTTTATTATTAGT
>CAIQOG010000555.1 GCA_903873355.1 uncultured Bacteroidales bacterium | reverse complement strand
GTTGCTTTTATAGAAAAAATATGCTTACTGCTCGTTATACCAACCTCGATTTAAAGTTCAAATTCCCTGCAGGTACTTCCCGTGGCGTTTTGATGTATAAACCTTCTTCGTTTCTTATATTGGAGAAGGCTGGTGTGATGGGTGTTGGCGAGTGTTCCACAATTCCCGATATAAGCATCGACCCAATGGAAAGCTATGAGCAAAAACTGGTTGAAGTTTGCAGTCAGCTGAATGCCGGAGTTGACCCTCAGGAAATAGATTTGTCGGCATATCCGTCCAGTGCTTTTGGACTTGAAACGGCTTTGCTCGATTTGAATACAGGTGGAAATCGCATTTTGTTTCAAAATGATTTCTCTGACGGGAAAGCCGGAATTCCCATCAATGGTTTGGTTTGGATGGGCGACCGTGAATTTATGCAAAAACAGATTCGGGAGAAAATAGTTGCCGGATATCACTGTATTAAGCTTAAAGTGGGTGCGTTGGATTTTGAAACTGAACTGGAAATCATTGCGGGAATTCGTCAGCAATTTTCGCCCGATGATATACAAATTCGACTCGATGCTAATGGTGGATTTTCAGCAACAGATGCGTTGACCAAACTTGAACGACTTTCAAAGTTTGAGATTCATTCGATTGAACAACCAATCAAATCCGGACAATGGGAACAAATGGCAGCGATTTGCCGACAATCGCCCATTCCGATTGTACTGGATGAAGAACTGATTGGAACAGCCCCCGATGAAGAAATCTTGAAGAAAATTAATCCGGCATACATTATTCTGAAACCAAGTCTACTGGGTGGGTTTAAGGTGTCTGAAGAATGGATTCGATTGGCTGAAAAACACAAGATTGGTTGGTGGATAACTTCGGCGCTCGAAGCGAATATTGGCTTGAATGCTATTGCGCAATGGACTGCCACACTTGGTTCGGAATTACCACAAGGTTTAGGAACGGGGCAGCTTTATCACAATAATATTCCGTCGCCTCTTGAAATTCGGGATGCAAAATTGTTTTATAACCCTGCAATTGATTGGAATTTAAGTTCAATTCTTTCATGAAAGCCGAAAACATCATACTGAACGGTAAAGATTACAATCGAACTAATCTTGAGAATCTTCATTTTGCAGATGAACCGGAAGATTCATGGCGAAATGCCATTTATCATTTTTTGGTCAATTGGTTCGATGATTCAGATTCAATAATCACTCACACTTCCGGTTCTACCGGCAAACCAAAAGAAATCAGACTACGAAAGGCAGCCATGATAAATTCCGCAGGTATGACTAATTACTTTTTCGGGTTGAATGCTGATTGCACAGCTTTACTTTGCATGCCTGCATCTTACATAGCAGGGAAAATGATGCTGGTGCGTGCTATTGTTGGTGGATTTAATCTGATAGCAGTTGAACCGAAAGCTAATCCGTTTGAAAATCTGAATAAATCTGTTGACTTTACAGCCATAACGCCCTATCAGCTTTTTCATTCAGTCGAGAGTCTGAAAAGTGGATTTATTCGCAAACTTATTGTTGGTGGAAGTCCGGTTACATCGAAGTTGGAGCAATTAGTTGAAGAAATCCCTGCTGAAATTTATGAAACTTATGGAATGACCGAAACTTGTTCTCAAATTGCTTTGCGCCGTATTAATGGAAAAGAAAAATCGGATTATTTCACCGTTCTGAATGGTGTTGAAATTCATCAAACCAAGCATGGATGTTTGGCTGTTTATGCTCCACATTTATCTGAAAATGAACTGATAACAAACGATATTGTTGACCTTAAGGACTCAAAATCATTTCGTTGGTTGGGTAGAATAGATTCGGTAATTAATTCCGGTGGCATAAAAATTCATCCCGAACAAGTTGAGAAAAAGCTCGAAAAGGTTATTTTATCCAACTTTTTTATCACTTCAGTTCCTGACCATTTTCTTGAAAACAAAGTCGTGTTAATAATTGAATCAGAAGAATTTACGGCAGAAAAAGTTACAGAATT
>CAIQOG010000554.1 GCA_903873355.1 uncultured Bacteroidales bacterium | reverse complement strand
TGCCCGGTTCTTATATTTATCCTGAATCGGAAAGAATTCAAAAATTAAGGAAGAATATAGTTGAGTTAGTGTTGACAGACCATCCTTTGGATTGTCTCACCTGCGAAGTAAATAACAATTGCGAATTACAAACCGTTGCTGCTAGAGTTGGAGTGAGAGACGTTCGTTATCCGCATGGGAAAAATCATTTGGACAGAAAGAAAGACTTAAGTCATGCATACATGACTTCTGATTTTTCAAAATGCATTAATTGTTTCCGTTGCGTTCGAGCTTGCGATGAAGTGCAAGGACAATTTGTGTTAAGTATGGCTGGTCGCGGTTTTGACAGTCACATTGTAAAAGGAATGGAAACGACTTTCTTCGCTAGCGAATGTGTGAGTTGTGGAGCATGCTCTCAAGCTTGCCCTACTTCTGCTATTTCGGATGTGTTCGAATCAAAATCAATTGCGGTGGATGAAAAAGTGCGAACAGTTTGTACATATTGTGGTGTAGGCTGCAATCTGGATGTCGCGGTAAAAGGGGGTGTTATTAAATCGATACAAGCTCCCTTAGATGCAGAAGTGAATAGTGGACATACCTGTTTGAAAGGACGATTTGCATTTAAATTTCACAATCATACCGACAGACTTCGTACACCATTAATAAAAAGAAATGGAATATTTGAAGAAGCAACATGGGAAGAAGCATATGATTTTATCGCCAACAAATTATTTGAAATAAAGAATGATAACGGTCCTGATTTTATTGCAGGTATTTCCTCTGCACGTTGCACGAATGAAGAAAATTATTTAATGCAAAAATTTCTTCGTGCAGTAATCGGCACAAACAATATTGATAGTTGTGCTCGTGTTTGTCATTCACCAACAGCGTTGGGTTTGCAAAGCACTTTTGGAACAGGAGCCGCAACAAATTCTATTGCTGATTTAAAAGACACTGATTGCATGTTAGTGATTGGAGCAAACGCAACAGATGCACACCCTGTTACCGGAGCCAAATTGAAGCAGGCGGCCATGAAAGGGAAAACGCTTATTGTAATTGACCCTCGCAAAATAGAGTTAGCGAAATACGCACACTTTCATTTACAATTGCGTCCCGGAACGAATGTAGCTGTGCTTAATATGATGTTGTATTATATTATCACCGAAGGATTAGAAGACAAAAAATTTATTTCAACACGTACAGAAGGTTATGAAGAATTCAAGCAACAAATTCTGAATCTTAAAATAGATGAGATGGAAAAAGTTTCAGGTGTGGATAGAAATTTAGTAAAGGATGCTGCTATTTCATATGCGAGTGCACCAAACGCCATGTCATTTCATGGACTAGGTGTTACAGAACATACACAAGGAACATTTACCGTAATGCAAATTGCCGACTTAGCAATGATTACCGGAAATATTGGAAGAAAAGGAGTTGGTGTAAATCCTTTGCGTGGGCAAAATAATGTACAGGGCGCAGCCGATATGGGCTGCCAGCCTCATCAGGGAGCAGGGTATTTAGAAGTAACTGATATTGAAAGTCATAAATTATATGAAGAATTTTATCAAGCCAAATTGCCTTTGCATATCGGTTATAAAATCCCAGAAATGTTTGATGCCGCTCTCGACAATAAATTAAAAGCCATGTGGGTGATTGGTGAAGACATTGCGCAAACCGATCCTAATACACATAAGGTCGTTGCTGCATTATCAAATTTAGAATTGCTTGTTGTTCAAGAATTATTCATGACAGAAACAGCAAAATTAGCAACCGTTATTTTACCTGGCGCTTCCTTCCTCGAAAAAAGTGGCACATTCACAAACGGTGAAAGAAGAATTCAAAGAGTCAATAAAGTTGTTGAGCCAATTGAAGGAACAAAAGCTGATGGCCAAATAATTATTGACATCATGAACCGAATGGGCTATTCTCAAGCAGATTATAATCCGGATACAATGTTACAGGAAATTTCTAAGATCGTTCCATTCTT
>CAIQOG010000553.1 GCA_903873355.1 uncultured Bacteroidales bacterium | reverse complement strand
GTGTTTTGGCCGGAGGTGAGCGAGACCGGGCGTTGGTAAATGGAACTTATTTTCCTGTTGGGGCAGTTTTACGTTTAAATGCTGAATATAAAGGTTTTGGAACTCAGAATATGCTTTATTTTGGAAATGCCCGTGACGTATTTTACAATAAGTATAATAACGAACTATATTGGAACAACCCTTTTCTTCGTTCAGGATTTTATTTTCAAAGTAAATGGTATCTGGATGTGATTAGAAGTCAATCAGCTAATGCACGATTAAATCTGAATTTACATTTTTCAGAAGGAAAACTTATGTACGAACAGGTTTTCACATTGCACGCAGGTTTAAATAGTTCTACAAAATCCAGTCTGAAATCTAAACCAACCTTTATGACAAACTGGTTTAAATAATTTCCAATGAAAATTTAATCACTTACCACTAATCATTAATCACTAAATAGCATGTTAGTAAAGACTTTTGGCGCTGCAGTTCAGGGCATCAATGCCACCCCTGTAACAATCGAGGTGAACGTTAGTCAGGGAATTCGTTTCCTGCATGTTGGGTTGCCGGATAATGCAGTAAAGGAAAGTCACGAACGAATTGCATCAGCGCTTGATTACACCGGACACAAATTTCCACGGAAGCAAATTGTGATTAATATGGCACCGGCTGATATCCGTAAAGAAGGTTCGGCTTACGATTTGCCGTTGGCTATAGGTATTATGGCTGCTGATGAGAAGATAAATTCGGAGGAACTTGAGAAATACGTCATTATGGGCGAATTGTCGCTGGACGGAGGTCTGCAACCAATCAAAGGAGTATTACCCATTGCCATAAAAGCACGTGAGGAAGGTTTCAAGGGATTTATTTTACCTAAACAAAATGCCCGTGAAGCAGCTGTGGTAAATAATCTGGACGTGTATGGAGTTGAAAGTATTACTGAAGTGATTGATTTCTTTTCAGGCAAGTCTACGCTTGAGCCTACGGTTGTGAATACACGCGAAGAGTTTTTCAGCAACCTGAATCATATCGAAATTAATTTTGCAGACGTAAAAGGTCAGGAAAATGTGAAACGTGCGCTTGAAGTTGCTGCGGCCGGTGGACACAACATAATTATGGTTGGACCTCCGGGAGCGGGAAAATCGATGCTTGCCAAGCGAATTCCTACTATTTTGCCACCGCTTACGCTTCACGAAGCACTGGAAACTACCAAAATTCATTCAGTTGCCGGAAATATCGACAGCAATACCTCACTTATTTCACAACGGCCATTCCGTAGTCCCCATCACACTATCAGCGATGTAGCTCTCGTTGGTGGTGGAACTTTTCCACAACCCGGTGAAATATCGCTGGCACATAACGGCGTACTTTTTCTGGATGAACTTCCGGAATTCAAACGTACGGTACTGGAAGTAATGCGTCAACCGCTCGAAGATCGGAAAATATGCATTTCGCGTGCGAAGTTTGCCATCGAATATCCCGCCAGTTTTATGCTCGTAGCTTCGATGAATCCCTGTCCTTGCGGCTATTACAACCATCCCGACCGCGATTGTGTTTGTGCGCCGGGTGTAGTACAGAAATACCTGAGCCGCATTTCAGGCCCGTTACTCGACCGTATTGATATTCATATCGAAATCGTTCCTGTACCCTTCGAAAAACTCTCGGAAATGAAAGATTCTGAAAATAGTGAAGTGGTTCGGGATCGTGTTATTAAAGCCCGTGAGATTCAGGAGCAGCGGTTTAAAGATATTGACGGCGTGTATTGCAATGCCCAAATGTCATCAAAACAAATGCGCACTTTTGCACAGATTGATAAAGCCAGTTCGGAATTGCTGAAAAACGCCATGCAGCGCCTGAACCTCTCAGCCCGAGCTTACGACCGAATCATTAAAGTGGCACGAACGATTGCTGATTTGGAAGATTCTGAACCTATTCTTTCCAATCATATTGCTGAAGCAATTAATTATCGTAATCTGGACAGAGAAGGTTGGGCGGGATGAGTTTAGTTCATAGTTGATAGTTTATAGTATATAATGTCAATCTAACCATTTTTCAATAAATTATCAGATTAACTGATTTTCATTTTCCACAATTTTCCATTACCTTTGTCCCCGAAAGGAATTCGGCTCGCTTCCAGGGCTGTTTTTCTTTCTTTTTTC
>CAIQOG010000552.1 GCA_903873355.1 uncultured Bacteroidales bacterium | reverse complement strand
TAACGATTTTCAAACGAGATTTAAAAACAGGGAAACTTACTTACACAGACCGGCAAATTAAAGTTGGATCACCTGTTTGTCTGGTATTTTATTAGAACAGAAAAGCCCGTACAAAACGGGCTTTTCTGTTCTAATTTGACCATCTGGCTTGCGGGCCATCTTTATGTTTCTGAGGCCTTCCAATTACGATACTCCCACCAAATATCAGATTCAAATTCACCTTATCAATTGGCATAAACTGTGGATTTACTTTCGGAGTAATAAAATCGGAAGCAATGTACAGGTTTATCCAGCATGGAGAGATATTCAGAGCTACACCGTAACGATTAAAATCGGGACGAAGCAATTCACAAGTTCCTGAAAGTGTAAGCCAGGATAGTGGTTTAAACGTAAGCGCTGCAACTAATTCATTCACACTGTACGATTTTGAATTATAACTGTGGAAAAGTACTCCAACTAAAATATCGTGTTTCTGATTGTTGAAAATACTGTATTCGGCCGATACTTTGATATTATACGGAATAATTTCAGAAATATCATTAACTGAAGTAGCGGGTTTAAATTTTGTAATATTTTCCAGTCCGTTTAATAAGGTGTCAACCTGACCTTGGATATCAACTTTTGCTACATCCACATTATTAAATCCATTGAAAGAAACATCGCTTGAAGCTGTCCCTTTACTAATTGAACTTGCATTCCATTTCATGTACCCGAGGTCATTAATACCAAGTGCTAAGGTAAGATTTTCAATAGGTTTATAGGTTACGCCTAAATCAACAGCCAGTCCAATTCCTGCCGGTTGTATTTTAGACGTATTTATAATTGGATTCTGCAGATCATAATTACCAACCGAATCGGTTTTTAAAGATAAGAAACTGGCTGCAATCTGTGATTCGCCTACTGCATTTACTTCGAAACTGTTTTGTGACAGCGAAACATCAAATTTGCTGTAACTGATTTTTTCAGAAGATAAACCTACCAGAACCTTAGCATTTACCCCAACTCTGAACTGTGAGTTAATATCTCTCGAATATCCAAGAGAAAGCTGAGCTATATTGGTTTGGTCAATTCCCAGATTTTTAAGGTTGTAGATGTTGCTGGTGGGGTTTGCCATACCAAGTTTCATAAATCTGAACAAATCAATGGGTAAATTGACATTTAGATTTTCTTTCAACGTAAGGTCAAATGACCAGAAACTGTTTTGCTGAGTATAGAAGCCAAACGAAAGCAAATTCAACTCCATCGATTGTCGGAGGTAATTGTCAGTGCTTAAGCCTTTAATAAATGTCTGAGCATCTACATTCTGATTCATAAACAACATAGGTTTAGGATCGGCTGGGAAAAGAAATGTATTCATTCCCATGTTGGAGTTTAAATCAAGATTAACTCCACCCAAAACAGGTAATGAGAAGTAACCATATTCAGGAGCAAAAGCTGCATTCATGGTGTGTCGCTGACTCCATTCGTTCAGGAAATATAAAGAGTGAACCCCCTGAGAATATGTGCTTAAAGCAGTAGCTAACAGTATATTGATAGAAATTATTAACCTTTTCATAAGTCTATTTAGTTTAATGATTTATAGTTATAGTTTCGTTGATATATAACAAATTTCTATTTTTTCTTTGGTGCAGATGAAGGTGTTGAAATGGTTATTCCCTTTGGAATGCGTACCCGCAGTTCTAACTTAATATACTGATCAGCACTCAATTGAATTCCTGCAACTGTAGTATTGCTTTTTGCAGAAATCTTCAGAATAAGTTTATCAAGCAGTTTTAATGCATCTGCTGTTGTTTCTTTCAGACTTATTGTTATCTGGCTGGTTTGAACTGTACCATTGCTGTTTCCTGATTTAATTGTTCCGGTGGTGGTTGCAGTCATTCCGCTTATTGGTGCTTTTAATGAATCCAACGCGGTAGTTTCTAACTTTAATTCTAACGGAATAGAATTATCGACAATAGCAATAATATCAAGAGCATGAGTCATTTTCAGAATTTCAGCCAGCGATTTCTTCAGATCTGCAATTGTGTCGGCGTATTGCAATGTAAAGTCTTTACCGAAGGTTAAAGGTACATTTACCGAATACTTCAGATTTACTTCATTTTTAGTTGAATTCAAATCGATAGTTTGTTTAGTCCCTGTAATTGTAGGATTTGCTTTAATTTCAACCTCATCAGGAACCGATCGTAACAACTTCTGCAATGCAACATTTATCGTGTCAAAACCTGCTGAATATCCTTTACAATAGTTTGAAAGCCAGAATCTGCTCCAGGTAGTCTGTCCAAGAATTGCGGCCGGTTTTATTGATATTTTTGTGGCAATAGCACCATCGGTCACAATTACACCGTTTTTCTTAGGTGTTATACTCATATCTAAATCCATTGGGATACCCAGTGAGTTGCCAATTTCGAGTGACAATACGGGGTTTACAATATCAAGAATGCTACCAGTTCCCGAAAGGAAAGAAGGAAGGTTAAGTGTCAGACTTTTTGAAACAGGTTCAATTGCAGTTGATATCTGAGCTTCTATCAGACCTACCGTGAAACTTCCTACGCTAAATGTTGGAGTTACTGTGATACTTGAAACATCGCTTGAGTTCAGACTTGCACCCTTAACGTAGGCACTTCCTTTCATTGTCATAGCTTCATTCAATGCAAAATTACCATTTACGAGACTGAGACCATTGGCACCAAAATCAACTTTCTCAATGGTTAAGGTCTTTTTAAAACCATTCTTTACCTTAAAACCATCATTTAAAATCAATTGGTTTTGTGCATTCAAATCGCCTGCTTTAAATTTGAGGAATGCAGGGAACTGAATTGTATAGTTTTTGAAGAAAATAGAGTCAATAGCTGTAGGCATGTTGCTGATATTCACTTCAATATTCAACGACGATGGATTTGTCAGGGAGAATGAATATATCTTCAGTAAATCCTTTGTAATAAATTGATTGACTGAAATACTGGTGTTTACATCCGGTATTGTTAAAGTTATACTCTTTGTTACAACTGAAGCATTGGTGACGGTTAAAGTACTAATCGTACCCGTAATGTTTATTTGTTTACCGGTCATTGCATTATAATCACTGACTATAATGGGTTGTGATCCAACTTTTAAACCATTTATATTGTACGAAAGACTTTCGTTTATGGTTATAGAATTTGTAGATTGGTTTACATTCTGATTTATATTTACACCGGTAATGTCCAACGGCGGTATATTGCCAAATAATTGATTATAAGGAATAGTGTATTTATTAGTATTTACATCTAATCCTGCTACTGGTTTAAAGATAAAACTCGACGGAAGATTAATTGTACAATCACCGGCAATAAAACTGAATGGTAAAATACCCGGATTACTAATTTTGATTTGTAATGTTGTACCAGCCTGGAACGAAATATTATTTACACGGGAAATATCGGTTGGAATTTGAATAGTCTGCACTATAGGGCTTGGAGTGCCTGCCGGAACAGTAACTGCGAAATCATTCG
>CAIQOG010000551.1 GCA_903873355.1 uncultured Bacteroidales bacterium | reverse complement strand
GCCATGCAGCAAAATCACCGGTTTTTCGCTAAACTGCTTTTCGATTTCAGTGAAAGCTGTTTGCTGAAATTCATTCAGCGGATATACTTCGGCAGTCTGAATTTCGGAAATGTCGAGTCGTCCTATTTCTTTTAAATAAGTTTCAAGCACGCCACGCTCAATTAGTCCACTCAGAATAGTGGCTGATGCGCCTGATTTTTCAAGTAAATCTTTTTTGGTTACTTCTATTTGTTTTGCAGGAATAAGGCACTTCGATAAATCGATATATTTCATCAACACTTCCAATTGCTTTTTAGCACGACCTAATTCATCAAAAATGCGACGCAGATTTTCTTCCTTTAATGCTTCATCAGTCAACTTTACAAAGGTTTCTGTTTTTGCCCGAAAGTTGTCTGAAAGTTCCTCACTGATTTCCACGCCACCTTTTTCAAGCAACTTATTGACAGTTGGCATGATGTCACGCGATTCGGCAATTTTATTCAATTCTGTTATGGTCAGTGGTTTCCCGTCCGAAAGTATATCCAACACCTTTTGTTCTTTTTCCGACAACAGACATTCAGCTTCAAAATCGGGATTGATACAAACACGCGTTTCGCTTTCGAGTTTTAGTCCGGCAGGAACCGCAGCCTGATACACATCGCCCATGAAAGCCTGATAATAAGACGAAATCCAATCCCAGAATTTCAATTGAGGAAAGCGCAGAATCGGCTGCGCATCAAGCAAAGAAACAATTTCCTTGATTTCGTAAACTGCTTCGGGTTTTTGAGTATGAATAAGTGCAACTATCGCCGTGTACATTTTCTTTTTGCCAAACTGAACAACCACCCGCATACCAATACGCACTGAATCAGACCATTCGTCGGGAACGGAATAGGTAAAAGTGTTAGCCAGAGGCAAAGGGAGTATTACATCGATGTATTTCATGCTGACAGTAAACAATGAGACAAGGAACCGAGCTTACAGGAAATAAAGAATTCCTCTAATTGAAGGCTGTCTTTTTTGTTATTGCAAAGGTAAGAAAGAAATCGCCAAGTCAGACAACAGACAGAAGTTTTTAAAGAGATTTTTCGTACAAACCGGTACTTGTAGTTTTGCTTTCAAAACCCATTTTAGCTAGGTATTTCTGATGAGTTTTGTTTTCGGTTTTACATACCAACTTAGTGATTCCATGAGCACTCATTAAATCGGTATTACTTTTATAGATAAAATCTCCCGGCTTTAAATCACGATATTCTGCTGTGACAAAATCTAAATGAACAGTCAATACTGATTTTTCATTAATTCCCATAAAAACACCTGCAACTTTAGCATCGCGTAATAAAAAGAGAATGAAATTTCTATCTGAACCGGGCTCAAATGCATTATTTGAGAATTCCGGAAAAAATTGTTTAATCTCGGTCTTATGGTAATCAATAAAATAATGGAGGTAATTGTCATCCGATTTTACAAAAACAGCCTGAAATGCTTCTTTATAAGAATACATTTTGTAAATGTAATACACATCGGCCAACGAGATGAATAAATTAAGAAAACCAACCGGCAAAGCACCAATAGCAAAACCGTAGAATGAGAAAATAGTAGCACCTAAAAGATTATACCATCTCAGTTTTTTGATGGAACTCATTGTAAGTGAGACTGCAACAACTATAGAACCAAGGTAACCCACCCATTCCAGCCACGTAATATTTAAAAACATAAATTTTTTAGTTTATTGTTTGATTTTTTCAAGTCTAAAATCAGACTGAAATGCAAAATTAATCATTTTTCTGCATATAAATACAGGTAGTCTTTAATTCTTAACCCACTTCAAGCAAAAAATGATAAATCCGAAGTAAAATTTACAGGGATAATATTATTTCATTATTAGTATAACTTCCCATAATTCCGATACCGCCATCCACATTGGAATAAACCTGAACTGGTTCGGCAAAGAAATTTCTGGTATTTATTCCCGCCCTTGTTTGCAGATAAAGATAGTAGCTATGACTTATTTTCTGAAGATTAATTGTAACCTCCTGTTTATTTGGATTTTTTTCATGCCCCGGAAAAAATACGTTCCTGTTGTAAAGAACACTAAATTTCAAAGCATACGACTTCCCGAAAAACAATTGATTATCAAAAATATTGTATTTATTCGAAACCAGTGACGTAGGAGGTCCAATGTTGTTATTTGTATTACCCGAAACAATATCATCGAAGTTAAAAGTATATGCGTAGGTTTTTTTCGTACCCAATGTGGTTTTAGTCGTAACTGCCAACCGGTAATAATTACGTTCTACTCCATCGTCAGTGAGATGCAGCAAACAATTCGTTTTATATTCGTAACCAATTCCAATAGTATCTTTACTTGTTGGAGAAGCAAGAATTGGAGTTCTCTTTCCTGTTGCAACGGTACTTGTATCACTTAGTGAAAATGAAACCAAAGGAGCTGATTTTTGTGTTGTTCCACAAGTCACATCTTTTTCCCCCGGAACTTTTATCAGCAAACTCAACGAGTCACCCACCACCGGCTTATAGGTTCCAACATATACTCCATTGCTTTTGTATATAAGTGTTTCTTTCAAACTACCATTTACGTACAAGTTGGTTTGAGCATTTGGAATCATAGTGTAAGCAGAATCATTACTCAGAAAAAACCGACTATAAGAAACCTGAGCCGACACTACTGAATCTGGTGTTACAAGACTGTTTACAGTAACTATTGGTTCTGTGATTTCTCCATTAAATTCAATAACCTTCTGGCACGATGTAAAAAGGATTGCCGTGAGTAAAAATGCTATGTAAGTTTTGAGCGAATTCATTTTAAAGTCTTTGATTTAGAACTTGTAGGTATAACTAACCGAAGGAATTACCGGAAAAAGTGAAATCTGAGTCAATTGCTTAACGGGGTTGTAGGTATTTGTCTGAGAATTGTAAACCGAATTTGTTTTTACTGTAGTCAAAAAGGGATTAAGCTGATTGTACGCATTATATAAACTTACATTCCAGGTACGTTTGCCATGTTTCAGCTGCTTATGAAAATTCACACCCACATCGAGGCGGTGCGTTGGCTCGTATCTGAAATTGTTTCGGGAGCTAATGTATGGTATACTGGTAGTATTCGTGCCCGGGAAAAGCCCTTTTTGCGAATTGCTTGTTCCCGGAACAACCGGACCGGTATAATTCTGCAGAGCTAATGTTCCGGCATTACCGGTACTGTATACCCAGGTTGCTGCCACATCAAAACGGTCGCTGAATTTATGCGAAACCACAATGCTCAAATCGTGTGTGCGGTCGTATTTAGCAGGAAAAACCAGTCCGTTATTCAATATCTGCCCGGTGCGATTGAAGAGCCGCTCTGTTTTCGACCAGGTATAGCCTATCCAACCGGTGGTTTTCCCAACCGTTTTCTGTGCCAGAAACTCGATACCGTAAGCCCAACCACGTCCGATATTTACTTTATCTTCCCAACCCGTACTCGATCCGAAAAACGAAGCGCCATCCTTGTATTCAATCAGGTTATCCATGGTTTTATAATACGATTCAACCGATAAATCAAACATATTCAATAAATTATAAAATACTCCAACCGAAACCTGTTGCGAACGCATAGGCTGAACCCGCTTGGTAACCGGTACCCACAAGTCAGTTGGCAAATCAATATTGCTGTTCGACAGCAAATGTATGTACTGACTCATTGAAGCATAACCGGCCTTCACCGATAATTTTTCATTTATCAGGTAACGCATGCTTAGTCTTGGTTCTAAGGACTGATAAAACTGTCCCTGTACATTAAAAGTAGAATAATGCAACCCAATATTGGCTTTCCATGCGTCAGAGATGGTAATATTATCTTCGGCATAAGCCACAGCTTCGTGCGAATAAATATTCTGATCGCCAATGGTGGTGTCCATAGGCTGAGTTGTTCCTCCTGTACTTTCCGCCACTGTTACACCCGGACGAAAAGTGTGATAGGTATAATTTGCTCCGAATTTAATATCGTGGTTTGGGTTTGGTGCATAATCAAAGTCTACTTTGGCAGCATAATCATCAATGCCTGAATGAAATCCGAGGTCAATTGACGAAGTGGTATTGGTGGGCGGAGTAGTTGCAATGCTTGTTTCAGTATTCATGCCCACGCCCATCAAAAAATCATATCGGGTATAATACGCCGTGGCATTCATAAATAACTTATTGTTGATGACATGATTCCAGCGCAAAGCAGTGAGGATATTGCCCCAGTTCCAGTCCATTTTCAGCCAGGTTTTATCGGTTTTAAGTAAGGATGGGTCAGCAATACTAAGCTGACTGGTGGTTGAACTTTGCTGAATGTTGGCATAAATCACATCATTGCCTGTAAATACACTTAAGAAAAGTCGGTCTTTGTCCGAAAACTGATGACTCAACTTGGCATTCAAATCGTAGAAATAATAGCCTGCCGACGTTTTTTCCATACCGGGTTGTTTCGCCAGGGTAGCCTGAATCAGAGGCTGAGCAAGTATATCAGCATAAGTGCGGCGGGCTGAAAAATTGAAAGTGGTTTTATCGCTAAGAACCGGACCTTCCACGTTTATTTTCGACGAAATAAGTCCAACCGTCACATTGCCGTGATAAGTGCGATTATTTCCATCGTTCATGCTGATATCCACCACCGACGAAAGCCGTCCGCCAAAACGTGCAGGGAAACTACCTTTATATAAGGTCACATTTTTAATGGCATCGGCATTGAACACCGAGAAAAAGCCAAACATATGGTTGACATTATACACCGGCACACCATCGAGCATAATCAGATTCTCATCGGGACCGCCGCCACGTACAAAAAAACCGGCCGAACCTTCTGTACCGGCTTTCACTCCGGGTAAGAGCTGCAGGGCTTTCAGCACATCGGTTTCGCCAAACAGCGTTGGTACGGATTTTATCTGGGCAATCGGCACATCGATGGCACTCATTTGCGAACCCTGAACCCCAAAATCTTTCCGGTTGCCGTAAACCGTTACTTCCGAGAGTTCTATGCTTTCAGACAATTGTACATTAATAACAGTATCTTTTTTTAATTTAAAATTTCGGTTTGTCTGCTTATAACCAACATAGGAATAAAGAAGGTTGACTCTCCCTTTAGGCAACGTAATGGAATAATAACCATAGGAATTACTTACACAACCTTTCTTCAAATTATTTTCAAAAACAGTTGCATTAATAATGGTTTCGCCGTTTTTAGCATCAGTTATATGACCGCTGATAGTAACGTTCTGAGCAGGAGAAAATGTAGTGTATAGAAAGAGGAAAGTATAAATCAGATAGAAATTTTTCATTGAAAATGCGCTTGATTTTGTAAAACGGCTTCAAAGATACATATTTATACCTTTAAACAACAATGTATCAAACGCTTTGGAAGTGAAATTTGTTTAACGAGCAAGTTCGTGAACTTCATTGAGTGTATAAGTACCCGAAACTGATTTTGCGGAAGCTCTTATCATGGCTTTTGCCACATCCACAGCCTGAATAGGACGGTATTTACGAAGAATTCCCAGTTTATTCAGCGCATAAACAACTGAAAGTGCCATTTTTTCTCCTTTGCGGTTTTCGGTACGATTACCGTCTAATTGTCCCGGGCGGAGAATACTGATAACTTTGAATGGTAATGACTGAACTGCATCATCCAGCTTGCCTTTCATGTTGGAATAAAACACCGCCGATTTGGGATCTGCTCCCGCCGACGAAACGAGTACATACACCGGAACGCCATTTTGGGCAGCCATTTCGGCTATTGCAAACTGATAGGTGAAATCCACTTTGAACTGTGCTTCCTTGGTTTTTGCCTGCGCAAGGGTAGTTCCAAGGGTAGAAAAAAGCACATCACCGACAACAAAGTTTACCCATTCTTCGGGTCGTTCGAAATCAATAACGCGTTCGATTAGCTTAGGATGAATAACTCCACTATCACGTCGAACCAGCGAAACTACTTCCGAAAAATCCTGATTTTCGAGCAATAACTTCACAAGCTCAGTTCCTACCATGCCTGTTCCACCAAGTACAACTGCTTTTTTCATCTTTTCTCCTGCTTTAAAATCCTAAGAAACAAATCGCCCCAAGCCCCTAAAGGGGATGTGTAATTACTTTCGTCTCTTAATATTACTTATAAATGAAACTTATAAACAATTCGCAAACCACTCTTTACATCCCCTTTAGGGGCTTGG
>CAIQOG010000550.1 GCA_903873355.1 uncultured Bacteroidales bacterium | reverse complement strand
TGTTTTTGAAATTCATAATCTTGATTGCCAAGTGAAGTTGAGTTTCTTAAATAGTAAGCAATTTTAATTTTTTCTGTGGTTTCCATACTGTTAATTATTAAATATTATTACCTTTGTTCATTGTTATAAGACAATACAAAAGTAATAAAAATAATAAGATAGTATTTATGTATTGGTGATTATAATCACCAACAGAATAAGCATGGTTACAGCCAGCACCAACCCGATGATCCATGCAAACTTTTTCTGAGCGGCACCCACGTATTCGGGTGTCTGTTTGCTTACTATCATTCGGCCGATAATCAGTGTGGGTGAATATTTCGGGCTGATTAAAACCCTGACTATGAAATCAACCAGAAAAATAAACACAAAATACTTTAACATTAAAAAATCACCGGTGTAAATTATCCGCTGAATGGCTATAAATACAAATAAAAAGAGTACGCCTGCGGCTGCTCTGATTTCACGTTCGTTTAATACCGGTATGTTATACCCAGGAACTGTTTCTCCAAATTGTTTCATAAGTTCGTAATTTAATTCTGCCCCCTAATCCGTCAGCTGACGGAGGAATAAGAATGGGAATTAGGAGCAGTTGTTATTAATAATTATTTTTAATGTCTGCAAATGTACTAATATTTTCAGATTTCGATGCAACAGACAAAAAATCCCGTCTTCAATTGAAAACGGGATTCTATCTTTATTTACTGCCTACTGCTACTGCCAACAATAAACTTTGAACTATAAACTATCAACTGTTTTTCTCCACCCATTTCCGTGCATTCACAAAGGCTTCCACCCACGGAGTGATTTGGTCGTTTGCTTTGCGGTCGGCAGTATAGTGTGCCCACTGCCATGGGAAAATAGCACGTTCGGGGTGCGGCATCATAGCCAGGTGACGACCGTTTGCCGAGCAAATACCCGCCACAGCATAGTCTGACCCGTTTGGATTCGCCGGATAGCCGGTGTAGGCGTATTTGGCAATCACATTGTATTCGCTTTCAGGTTTCGGCAAATAGAATTTTCCTTCACCGTGAGCCACCCATACACCCAGTTTCGTTCCGCTGAGCGAACCCAGCATTACTGAGTTGTTTTCAGGAATGGTTAGTCCCACGAACTGTGATTCGAACTTATGAGAGTCGTTGTGCAGCATACGAGGTTTCACATCGTGTTCGGCCGTTATCAGTCCGAGTTCAATCATCAGCTGACAGCCGTTACAAATTCCCAAACTCAGGGTGTCCTGACGTTTGTAGAAATTATCGAGTGCAAGTTTGGCTTTTTCGTTGAACAGGAAACCACCTGCCCAGCCTTTGGCCGAGCCAAGTACGTCGGAGTTAGAGAATCCGCCACAGAACACAATCATATTCACGTCTTCCAGTGTTTCGCGTCCCGAAGCAAGGTCGGTCATATGAACGTCTTTCACATCGAAACCGGCCAGATAAAGCGCGTAAGCCATTTCACGTTCGCCATTCGTTCCCTTGTCGCGGATAATGGCTGCACGAATGCCACTTTCTTTGCGGTCGGGCGAAATGCCAAACTGCGAGAATTTACCATTGAAACTGTCGTTGAAGGCAAATTTCAGCGGCTGGTTTTTATAATTGCTGAAACGGGACTGAGCACAGATTTCACCACTTTGTTTGCGGTCGAGCAGGTACGAAGTGCGGAACCACAAATCGCGCATAGCGTTGATGGAGAAGGAGTAAGCCTCTTTCTTGCGGGTAATTTCCATTCTGCGTTCGGCAATCGGGGTGGCAATGCGGGCAAAACCAACACCGTTTTCGGTCAGAATTTTTTCCACTGCTCTTTTGTCTTTAACCTGAATAAGCACACCTGGATTTTCAGCAAAAAGCATGGTTACCAGTGAGTTTTCAGCAATAAAGTCCATGTTTACGTTCAACCCGCCGCTTGCATTTCCGAAACACATTTCGAACAGCGCGGTAATCAGTCCACCTTCCGAAATATCGTGTCCGGCCAAAATCAGATTTTTAGAAATCAGTTCCTGAATGCTGTCGAAAGCTGCTTTGAAGTATTCGGCATCTTTCACGGTTGGTACATCGTCGCCGATTTTATTCAGCGTTTGTGCCAGCACCGAACCACCCAGTTTGTGACTGTCGAAAGAAAAATCGATATAATAAACGGCAGTTTTCTCGTCGTTCACCAGCACAGGCGAAACCACTTTTTTCACGTCCGAAACTTCAGCTCCTGCCGAGATAATCACCGTTCCCGGAGAAAATACTTTATCGTCACCGTATTTCTGAGTCATCGAAAGCGAGTCTTTTCCGGTAGGAATATTGATTCCCAGCGAGCAG
>CAIQOG010000549.1 GCA_903873355.1 uncultured Bacteroidales bacterium | reverse complement strand
TGAATTTGGTATTGTGGTGGCCTGTGCCGTTTTGATTTCAGCAGTAGTTTCGTTGACTCTGACTCCGGTGCTTAATGTTCTCTTAGGTGGTTCAAGCACACATCATTCCAGATTCTATGTTGCCAGTGAACCATTTTATGTGGGAATTGAAAAGAAATACCGTCGTTTTCTGACTTTCTTTATTCAGAATAAATGGATTTCTTTTGCCATTGTAGGGATGTGTGTTTTGATGATTTTTACGCTATCTAAAGCACTAAATTCAGAACTCGCACCCTTAGAGGATCATAGTTATGTGCGGACTACCATCACTATGCCTGAGGGAACTGAATACAATACTACTTCAGCATTAATTGATAAATTAGCTCAATTAAATATTGATTCTATACCTCAATCCGGTTATGTGTTGGCACGTTACGGAGGTGGACAGGGTAGTTCTGCTGTGAATACCGGATTTGTACTAAATTTTCTGACTGATGCTTCTGAACGTAAAGTTTCACAACAAAAAGTTTATGATAAGCTTTCTAAACTTTATGCAAAAAATGCTGATGCCCGGGTTATTGCAGTTCAGGAACCTACCATTTCGACCGGAAATACAAGAAGTTTGCCGGTTCAGTTTGTAATACAAAATATTGATTTCGAAAAATTGCGTGAAGTGTTACCTAAGTTTCTGGACGAAGCCCAAAACAGTCCACTCTTCAGTAATGTGGATGTGGATTTAAAATTCAATAAACCTGAACTGAATATCTCGGTTGACCGCCTGAAAGCTAATAGTCTGGGTGTGAGTGAAAAAGATGTTTCTAATGCGCTGAATCTGGCTTATGCTGGTGGTCGGTACGGATATTTTCTTAAAAATGATAAACAGTATTACGTTATTGGTCAGGTGGCTCGCGAAGACCGTAATGCACCAACCGATATTTCGTCGTTGTATGTTCGTTCAGCAAGTGGAAATATGATTCAGTTGGATAATATTGTTTCGGTAAAGGAAAACAGTAATCCGCCAATTCTGTACCATTACAACCGCTATAAATCGGCTACAATTTCGGCTAATATGGCCGACGGTAAAACACTTGGACAGGGAATTGCCGAAATGCAACGTATTGGCGAAAAATTGCTCGATTCTTCTTTTGCAACAGCTTTGGCGGGAAATTCACGCGATTTTGCTGAAAGTAATTCCAATATTTCATTTGCCTTGATTCTGGCTTTATTGCTCATTTATCTGATTTTAGCTGCACAGTTTGAGAGTTTCCGTGATCCGTTTATCATTATGCTTACTGTGCCCATGGCTATTGCAGGGGCGATGCTTTCACTCTGGATTTTCAATCAGACATTGAATATATTCTCCGAAATCGGAATGATTCTGCTTATCGGTATTGTGACCAAAAACGGTATTCTGATTGTGGAATTTGCCAACCAGAAACGAAAACTCGGCATGAACAAGCGGGTAGCTGCTTTCGAAGCTGCTTCGGCTCGTTTTCGCCCCATTTTAATGACTTCGCTGGCAACCATGTTTGGTGCTTTACCTATTGCGTTTGCACTTGGGGCAGGAGCAAGCAGTCGTGTCTCGTTGGGTATTGTGGTGGTTTGCGGGTTATTGTTCTCACTAATCCTCACCTTATTTGTGATTCCAATCATGTACATGGTTATGTCAAGTAATACTAAAAAAATCGTCGGACAATGAAAAATCTGAAACTAAATATATTGCTCATTTTAGCTTGCCTGACTTCTGTTGTTTTGGCTCAGAAACTTACCATAGATGATGCCATCAGCATTGCTTTGAAAAACAATTTCGATATTCGGGTGGCTAAAAACGATGCCGCTATTTCGAAAGCAAATAATACGGCCGGAAATGCAGGAATGTTGCCGACCGTGGGTATTAGCGGCTCCGGGAG
>CAIQOG010000548.1 GCA_903873355.1 uncultured Bacteroidales bacterium | reverse complement strand
TAATTTAATACTGCTCTGCATTCTTTTCGGATAATCATTTAAGATAAAGAACATGACAGATAACCAAAAATTATATCAGAGAATATATTTCCTGAGTATTTTCACCATCATATACAATGTTGTGGAAGGAGTAATTTCCATGGCGTTGGGTTATGCCGATGAAACACTGACCCTGTTTGGTTTTGGTGTGGATAGTTTTATAGAAATGATTTCGGGAATAGGTATTGCCGTGATGGTGCTCCGAATTCGCAGAAACCCCGAAAGTTCCAAAACAAAAGCTGAAATTACTGCATTGAAAATCACCGGGGCGTCATTTTATGCCCTTTCGGTGGGTTTGCTGGCTGGAATTGTTCTGAATCTTCTACAGCATCATAAACCCGAAACGACGGTATGGGGAATGGTTATTTCGATAATTTCCATTCTGGTTATGGTTTGGCTGCTATTAGCTAAACGGAAAATCGGAAAAGAACTGAATTCTGAACCGATTCTTGCCGACAGTAATTGTACGAAAGTATGTATTTATATGTCAGTGGTGCTGCTGGTTTCAAGTTTGATTTACGAGCTGACAGGTTTTGTATATGCCGATGTTATCGGAGCTGCAGGACTGATCTATTTCTCTTATGTGGAAGGTAAAGAGGCTTTTGAAAAGGCTAATGGAAAAGAATGTCATTGCGAATGACAGTAAACGAATAGTGATTAATGGTTAGTGATTAGTGGTTAGTGGTTAATGATTAATGGTTAGTGGTTAATGATTGTGATTAATTATTAGTGTTCATCTTTCCAATACTAACTATAAACTGCCGACTACCTACTGCTACTGCCGACTGCTTACTGCCCACTGCTTACTGTTATCAAACCTTCTCCCAGCGTTTCAATTCGGTGTAAAGCCGTTGAACAGGCAATCCCATCACGTTGAAGTATGAACCTTCGATATGTTCCACTCCCACAAATCCAATCCATTCCTGCACTCCATATGCCCCGGCTTTGTCGTAGGGCTTGTAGTTTTCCAGGTAATAGTCAATTTCCTGTGAAGTTAGTTTCGCAAAATGAACTTCAGAAATTACATGAAATGTTTTGCTTTTTGACAAGGTGCTGATACATACTCCGGTAATTACTTCATGTGTTTTTCCTGAAAGTGCATGAAGCATGCGCGCAGCATCTTCTTTATCGACAGGTTTCCCAAAAACATTCCCTTCGTGCCACACTATGGTATCAGCAGTGATAAGTAAGGTGTTTTCAGTCATTTTAGAAGCAAAAGCTTTTGCTTTTTTCTCGGCCAGATACATGGGAATGTCCACTCCAACCAGCTCTGAAGGATAATTTTCTTCTACATCAATAGTCTGAACACTAAAAGGAATATCCAAACCATGCATAAGTTCCTTCCGACGTGGCGACTGTGAAGCCAGAATAATGTGGTATTTATCTAAATGTGCGAGCGGTTGTATAGTCACGATTATTTTATAATAAAGAGGTTAAACAGAGTTAAGCCAAATGCTTTAGCCTGCAGGTAATAAAAAATAAACCCATAGGAAACACCAATCAACATGATGATTTTCAGGAAATTAGATGCCTGATTGAAATCTTCACGCGTTTTTGCCATGGTTATCAGGTAACTTAAAACCGCGAAAGGCAGAACAAGCCCGAAAATGATATACCGGAGTGTGAGTGTGCCTTCAAAATGAATGAAAAAGTTGTTGGCAAGAAACAACACAATCACTGTTACAAGAATTAAACCATAAAGAAACCATTTTGTTCGGTTAATTCCCCACACAATCGGCATGGTATGACATTCCATTTCACGGTCGCCTTTTTCATCTTCAATATCCTTAATGATTTCGCGCATCCAGGTACACAGGAAGGCAAACAACGAAAAACCGCCAACCCACCCATAAATATGTTGTGGAATTGAAGTCTCAAAAATCAGATTCTCATATTTTTGCTGTAATGCAGCCAGTTGCGCTATTCCAACTATCAGAACCGTTATGGAAGTGACAAATGATATAACCAGATTTCCTACGATAAATTGTCGTTTGTAGCTGGCCGAATAAAACCAGAGCAATCCGGGAATTACGATAAATATAAAACCGAGTGTGAAACTGCGAGTCAGATATGCCAGTGCTAATCCGGATATTATTCCGATTCCACTCAGAATCTGATGCATCAGCATCGCGGTATGACGCTGTATTTTTGTGCCGACTATTTGTTTTTCAGGTCGGTTGATAGCATCGATTTTTATGTCGAAATAATCGTTTAGAACATATCCACCGGCTGCAATAAACACGCTGGAAGCAATCAACAATAGTAATAAAGTGTTGTTTAACGAGTTCTCAAAACCGAAGGACTGTAACAGAGGGTGGATAACAACCTGTTGCATAACAAGTTGAATGAAAATAATAAAAAGGAGGTTTTTGTACCGTATAACTTTCAGGAAGTCAAGCATAAAATATTATATGATTTTCCACGATTAACATATCGTTAAAATTACTTTCTGTTTTATTTTGTTTTTTTTGAAATGATAATCAGGGGCGTAACCCGGAAATCTTCGTAGTTCATGGAATAATACAAGCTAAGGGGCTTTGCCCTGACATCTTAAACAATAGATTTCAGGGCTATGCCCCTCAATTTCTATTTTATATATATTTCTACGAAGATTTCAGGGCTATGCCCTTCTTATTAATTTTACATTTAATACTCTTCTGTATACTTCTCGGATAATCATTAAAAATTATCTTTTGTGCCTTTTGATAATACTCTTAGTCAGCAACTTATAAATTTCTTTATGTTCGGAATTTTTGTTCAATAAATCAAGATGCTTTGAAATAATCATTTCATCCATACGTACTGCCGGTCCTGTTTGAGCTTCATAGGGCGATAAAGTTTTAAGTTTCTCAGCAGTTTCTTCAATTAGGGGTAATATTAAATCAAATGAAATACCCGAATTTACAAGAATCTGAGAAGCAATATCGCACAAATAGTTACTGAAATTACAAGCAAAAACTGCTGCCAGGTGTACCTTCATTCTGCTTTCGGAATTCATCAATATGACTTTGTCAGAAATTATGCCCGCTAATGCCAGCAATTGTTTCTGAACATCCATACTACAACCTTCTATCAATATTGGTGTGTTTGTAATTTCTATCGATCTTTCGAGGGAAAAAGTTTGCAGAGGATAGAAAACGCCGAATCTGGTCGAGAAACCATCAAATTCTTTAATCGACATCGTTCCGCCGGTATGCACCTGAATGCCGGCAGGCATATCAATTTGCATCAAAATAGTACGTAATGCGTTGTCTTTTAATGCATAAAAGTAGAAATCAGCATCTTTGTATAATTTAGAAATGTCAGAAATTGGTTCAGCATCAACTTTTTCAGCTAATGTTTCAGCATTTGCAAAATTCTTGCTGAAAACCTGCTTCACAACAACTCCCATTTCCTTAAATGCAACAGCTAAATGAGTTGCTACATTTCCCGAACCGATAAATACAATTTCCATGGTTTTCTGTAAACTTACTAAATAAATTATCTTTTTCCTTTTTTTGCTCCAAAAACCAGAATTGCACCCGCAATAACAAGTAATACAGGCCAGATAAAATCAGATATATGTCTTGTAAACTGAATAATGTCGGATAATCTGAATAATAAGCCCACCACTATTAATACAATTCCGGTCGTTTTATTTGAATTGAAAAGCAGAAAAATTACTCCCATAAACAAAGGATAATTTTGAAAATTAAAAACATAAAATTCAAAACTATCAGGTAAGAGGTGTAACTGTTTGATCAGGAATAAAATACCAAAAAATAAAAGTGTGACACCCCACGCTAAACGGCTATCTTTTTTTACAACCATATTTATTGAGATTTAATCAGAATTTATCGAAGTGGATTTTTTCTTTGGGGAATTTGTTTTCATCGTAGGGTTTCCTTTCCTCATCGGGATAACCAATAGACAAAATGCATAAAACTGCAAAATTTTCAGGAATTGATAAAAGACTCCTGATATATTCGTCGGAAGCGATATCCTCGTCCGTTTTACGTCCATAAACCTGAATCCAGCAACTGCCAAGTCCCAAATCATGTGCCTGAAGCTGCATGATTATAGCAGCAATTGAAGCATCTTCCATCCAAACATCACTTTTTTCAGTATTGGCTAAAACTACTATGCCTAAAGGTGATTCGGCCAGAAAATGCGAACCGTGAAGTCGGCATTCTGCTAATTTTTCAAGCATGTCTTTATCCTGAACTACAACAAATTCCCAGGGGTTGCTGCGCTTGGAAGATGGTGACATTAATGCAGCATTCGTTATCTGTTGGATTTTTTCAGTTTCTACCTGCTGATTTAAGTATTTTCGAATACTCCGTCTGGTTCTAAGAAGTTCAAAGAATGAATTCATATAATTTAGCCGGATTTATTGTTTTAATTGTTTTTCAGCAAGATAGAAAATGATACAGTTTGGTTTTATGATATCTTTCAGGCGGATATAGGGTATCGAAACTTCAGTCTGACCCATATAATAAGGAGCAATTTCATAGGGATTGAACACATAATTAATGCCTTCGTCGGTGATATAAAAATTACCGTTAGGCTTTATTGAGTCAGACCAGAAATCAGTGTCTTCTATACCCATTACCGGTTCTAAATCTGTCGAATCTTTACTGTCCTCCACAATTCGTTTTTTGAGTAGCTCGGCAATCGTAAACTTAAAATTGGGTTTAAAGATATCATTTTCAGTAATCAGATTTCCTGTTTTCAGGTCGAAATTGTAGTAATTGCGGGTTTCAAGTCCGTGCGCACCACCCATATCGACATATCGTTCAATACCATAAACATAAATTTTCTTATCGCTGAGTAAACTGAAGCCTGAAAGTGTATGTTCGTTGTTGAATGAATACCTGTTTGAACTGTCCTTTACATTTACAAGTGGTTCATTATTTGCTTTATAATCGGTTATCAATTCATTTGCAAACAGATTGAGGATGGTATCATTATGCAGCGATACATATTCAGGTCCGAACAGGTTTGTAATAATGGTTTTACGTATAACTTTCAGTACGTTGGTGTCGGCAAATGCTATTGGAATTTCAACGTCAATATCGATATTTATTGCTCCCTTGGCGGTGTCGGTAGTTAAATAGTACTTTTTAATAAGGTCTTTTTCTTCCGTTTTTACAGTTTTATGACAGGAAAAAAAACTGAAAGTTGCTAAGCTACAGATGCACAGATAGAGGTATTGTTTTTTCATTTTTATAAAATATGATTGTAATTGGCTACAAATTTACTATTTTTCGAACAGAATTTATCCATCTCTATGAAAAAAAATGTCAGAAATAGAATTTGGAATAATTTTTGATAAGATTTGTATCAACAGATACTTTTATTGTAATCTGTAAAACAAAAATGTATTATTTCCGTTATTAATTGAAATATGATTATTCGGAATCGATAATGCTCTTGAATATTATTTTTTACCGGATATAAATTTAAAAGAAATTACAAATGACATTTCAATGTTATTTGTTTATATATCAAAACTATATGTATTAAATAACACTTTAAAAACTAACAAAAATGAAAAAGAAAATTGCAATTTTATCGCTTGCTGCCATGTTTTTTACTGTAACAGCATTTGCTCAAACTCAAACTGCAACTAAATGCGAGAAAGCAAAAACCGAAACTAAATGCGACAAAAAAGATGCTGCAAAAGATGCAAAATGTTGTCAGGGCAAGACTGCTGCCGAATGCAAAAAAATGACACCGGCCGAAAAAGCTAAATGTGTTGAAGATTGTAAGAAAAATGCGAAAGCAGGTGACAAATGTTGTAAAGAAACTGGTAAAGCTTGCGACAAAAAAGCTGCAGATAAAAAATAAAACATTTGATTTGAATAAAAAAGCTCTTAATCAGACGGTTAAGAGCTTTTTTGTTGTTGTAAAGTTATTATATTAGACTACTTTTTTTCAGTAGCTCTTCCATTTCCTGTTGTACTTTGAGTGCTTCGGTGCGAGCTACATCAGCGAAATCTTTTTCAGAAGAAGCATAAATGATTTGACGTGAAGAATTCACCAACAAACCACAGCTACTGTTCATACCGTAC
>CAIQOG010000547.1 GCA_903873355.1 uncultured Bacteroidales bacterium | reverse complement strand
CCCGGTCATGAGAATGGTAATGTGGTCTCAGATATTGAAAATGATATTCTTAAACTGGTGGTTTATAATCGCTATCAACCATCCGAACCGGCAATCGCGTTTATCAAAAACATCGGACTTAAACGTGGGGCTTTGGCTTCGACGGTGGCACATGATAGTCATAATATTGTTGCGGTTGGTACATCTGATGCCGAAATAGTTTCGGCTATCAATCAGATAATCGACAGTCGGGGTGGTATTCTGGCTTGTGAAGGCTACAAAACCTGCCTGTTATCATTACCTATCGGCGGTTTGCTGTCGGATATTGACGGTTATCTCATTGCAAAGCGATATGAAGAAGTGGATGCTATGGCAAAAGAGCTTGGTTCAACACTACGTGCGCCGTTTATGACGGTGGCTTTTATGTCGTTGCTTGTTATTCCTGAGTTGAAGTTGGGTGACAGAGGTTTATTCGATGGTCGGAATTTTAAGTTTGTAGATTTGATGGTGTAATTCATGTCAATTGGATAAAAAAAATCCCCTGAAACGGTTGTTTCAGAGGATTAATATAAACAATTAAAGCAACTTTTGAATTTCTGTTTTCAGAACGGGAAGATGTCTGACTATAATTCCCCATATTATTTCATTGTCAATCTTGTCGTAACCATGAATTACTCTGTTTCGAACACTAATAATTTGTTTCTTACCTGAAATATTTATAGTTGAATCCAGCTTTTCTATTCGGTTTAGAGCCTCGCCAATAATTTCAAACTCCCTTTCAATAGCTCTGCGCAACATCTTGTCATTGAGGTAATTATTGAAATCGCGTTTTTCACCAAGATAGTTTTCTATTGAAATAATCGACTCATTTATATCAAAAAGAAATTTTTTGATTTCAATTTCCATAAAGCAATGTTTTTGATTTATTTATTGATTCAATGAAATATGGATTTGACAGCGATTTTTCAGTCACCAAATCTACAGAACGGTTAAATAATTTCTCAAATTCTTCTGCTAATTCAAGATAGGTATCAGCATAATCGCCGGCATCCATTGCCATAAATGATATCAGTAAATCAATGTCACTTTTTTCATTGAATTTATCGGTACATGCTGAGCCAAAAACATAAAGTCTGTTGACATTATGCGATGCACATAATGATTTTATTGTTTTTAGATTGTCAGATATGAGCTTTTGCATATTGATTGCTTTATTCGTTACAAAGATATAATATTTGGTTTGAAATCCAAAACAACTTTTTTGAAACAAAAATCCCCTGAAACTTTTGTTTCAGGGGATTTTCAATTTTATATTGGTCAGCTTATTTTACTGAATCCATGTGTGCGATCAAATCCAACACTTTGTTAGAATAACCCCACTCATTGTCATACCAGCTAACTAATTTTACGAAGTTACCGTTCAATGCGATACCTGCACCTGCATCAAAAACTGAAGTGCGTGTTTCGTGGATAAAGTCAGAAGAAACAACTGAATCTTCAGTATATCCTAGAACACCTTTCATGGTAGTTTCAGAAGCTAATTTCATAGCAGCTTTGATTTCGTCGTAAGTAGCAGATTTTTCCAAACGTACAGTTAAGTCAACTACAGAAACGTCTGCAGTCGGTACACGGAAAGCCATACCGGTTAATTTGCCATTCAAAGCAGGAATTACTTTACCTACAGCTTTAGCAGCACCGGTAGAAGAAGGGATAATGTTTCCTAAGATTGAACGACCACCGCGCCAGTCTTTTGCAGAAGGAGCATCAACTGTTTTTTGAGTGTTAGTTGCAGCGTGAACTGTTGTCATCAAACCTTCAACGATTCCGAAGTTGTCGTTGATAACTTTAGCCATTGGAGCTAAACAGTTAGTAGTACAAGAAGCGTTAGAAACAACGTCCATGTCAGCTTTGTATTCGTTTAAGTTTACGCCGCAAACGAACATTGGAGCATCGTTAGATGGAGCAGAAATAACCACTTTTTTAGCACCACCTGCAAGGTGAGCTTTACATTTATCAATTGTAGTGAAAACACCTGTTGATTCAACAACATAGTCAGCACCTACCGAACCCCATGCAATAGCTGCAGGATCTTTTTCAGCAAAGAAAGAAATTTCTTTACCATTGATAACTAATTTACCATCTTTGTGTTCTGCTGTTCCCTGGAATTTACCATGAACTGTGTCGTATTGCAACATG
>CAIQOG010000546.1 GCA_903873355.1 uncultured Bacteroidales bacterium | reverse complement strand
TACCCCCTCGCTGTCTTCAATTTTACCGAGACCTGTTTTACAAGCAGATAGAACAACTAGTTTAATGTTCTTTAGATTAAGTATTGAAACCTCTGCAGCAGTAAGAATTCCATCATCAACTCCGTCAATTGGACTGTCTCCTAACCATGCCCTATTTGCACCTGCCATTATTAATCCTGAGCGAAATAATGGATTCTTGTTTGTTTTAAAATTATTTCCTTCGTCAGTTATTTTATTTTTTGAAAGATCACCAGAAAAGTAAAAGCCGTGTGTTGCAATATGAATAATATCTGGAGATTTTGCAGAAAGTGATTTGAAAGATTCTTCATTTGCATTTTCGCCAGTAAATAGATTTGGAGAAATCTTTTCTTTTTGAAATTCTTTTTGAATCTTTTCAGCTTCAACCAGTGTGCCACTCAATGGATTCCATTCGCCACCTCTTCTAGTATCTTTATTTTCTGTTTTTTCGTTAAGAGCTATTTCAGTATTGTTATCAGGTTTGTATTTTTTTGCATTATTTATCAAATTTTCAGTAGCTAAATTGTATTGTATACCACCATAAATACTGCAAGTAAAATCAGGTTTTACAAAAAGTGAATTGTTAAGAGATATTAAATCTCTGGTAGAACTTAGGGTTTTAAGATTGTAAATATCAAATAGAAATTTATTTTCGGAGGATGATAATGCAGCAAAAGAAATCTTATTTAAAAGTCCATCGGGTGAGTAATAAATTGTTTTTACACCTTTTAATTCTTTCTCAATGGGTAACCAAATCAAATCGTAAAGTTCACGACTTTTTTCTTTAGTTGCAGGTTGATCTAAGACCTGAACACCTCTATTATTGGTCATTTTATTTAAAATTGCTACCAAATGTTTTTCGTCAAATAGAGAAATCATTTTTGGATTTTTATATCCTGGTCGTACTATAAAAGCAGCATAAAAGGTACTGTCTTTCATTTGTTTTTTAAACACTAAGCTATCTCTAATCCCTTTAAAATTCTTTACAGTGTCTATTTGAACTGGTAAGTCTGACAATGATAATTCGCAATTAATTTTTATAAACTCAATAGCTGCTTCATCCTTTTTTAAAACAGTTTTCACATCAACCCATTTATTATTAAATTGTTTTTTTATTGTTCTATAATCTTTTGAAAGTAGAACTAATTTTCGTTCTTCAGTATTCGCAATATTTTCAAGTGAATCCAAATTCACTCCTCTTTCATTTACTGGCATTGAATAGAGGTCGGCAATATCTGTACGTAGTTTTTTAAAACGCCAATATGTATTGGTAAGATTTGTGTCTGTACTTTTACTAATCACATCAACTAAACCTCGATTGCTTTGTAATAGCAATCCTTTTATTAACAGGATATTGTTGTAGCATTGAGCAATTACTGAATCTATTTTTGATATTGATGCAAATTCATTAAAAGTATTGAATACTTTTCCAGTTTTTTCTAAAAAGAATTCTTTTTCTTTTTCGCTTAAAGTACCGAAATTATCTTCTATTAATTTTCGTTTCATTCGGACGGCATTTAAATATAAGGGAACAGCCTCATTATATTTTTGCTGTTTTACATATACAATAGCTAAATTAGGATAATTATTTGCTAATTCAGAAAACATACCTATTTCCTCACAAATTTTATTTGACTTTTTAAAATATTCTATAGCTTTTATATAGTTTTGCTGATTGTAATAAGCAAGGCCTAGATTGTTAAAACATATCGAGATCCCATTTTTATCATCAAGTTCTTCATCAATTTTTAACGATTTTTCAAGATATTCAATAGCTTTAGAGTAATTGCCTTGTGGATCAAAAACACTTGCAAGATTTTTTAAACATAAAGAGATCCCATTTTTATCACCAGTTTCTTCTTTTATTTTAAGTGAATTTTCTAAATATTTCACTGCCTGAGTAAACTCATACTTGTTTTTAAAAACAATTGCCAGATTTAATCCGACGTTAGCCATTCCGTTTTTATCTCCAATTTCCTCTTTCAATTTTATTGATTTCTCATAATAAATTATGGCTTTTTCATAATCGCCTTGAGAATCAAAAACGTTTCCTAGGTTATTAAGACAAGAAGAAATTCCACCTTTCCCACCAATTTCTTCATTTATTTTTAGTGCTTTTTCATAATATTCGTTTGCTTTGGGAAAATCCCCCTGATTTTCGAATACATTTCCAAGATTATTATAACTAGCGGAAATTCCTTTTTTGTCTTTAAGAATTTCAAAAGTGTATAATGATTTTTTTAAATATTCTATTGATTTGCTGTAATTCCCTTGACTTGTCATCAAGTTTCCTATACTTAACAAACAGATGCCAATTCCGTTTGTATCTTTAATTTCTTCAAAAAATGCCAGCGATTTCAAATAATATTCATTAGCTTTTAAATAATTTCCTTGATCTTCTAATACAATCCCTATATTATTAAGACAAGAAGAAATTCTACTTTTATCCCCAAGTTCTTCATTAATTTTAAGAGATTTTTCATAATATTCAATTGCCTTAGGGTAATCACTTTGATAATGAAACATAATTCCCAAATTATTTAAGCATTTAGCCATTCCTCTTTTATCCCCAAGATCTTTGTCTATTTTAAGAGATTTTTCATAATATTCGATTGCTTTGGGATAGTCATTTTCTGCTTTGTAGACATTTCCCATATTTAACAAACAAGTTGAAATGCCTTTTTTATCATTTAGTTCTTCACTGATTTTAATAGATTTCTCAATATATTCCTTTGCTTTTGAATAATTTCCTTGAATTTTATATACATAGCTTAAATTAGCATAGCAACCTGAAATTCCAACTTTATCTGCAATTTCTTCGCTAATTTTAAGTGATTTATTATAATATTCAATTGATTTTTCAATATTCCTTTCAACTAAGAATAGATTTGCCCGATTCATATAGCTTGCTGCTATTCCATAATTATCAACTATTAGTTCCCTGATTTGTAAAGATTTTTCTAAGTAAATTTTAGCATTTGAGTAATCACTTTGATCAAATAGAATTTTGCAAATTAAATTTAGGGATGTTGCATTATAATATGACCTTCGAGGGTTTTGTTTTATTTTAACAGCAGTAGAAACTGTATCAATAATTGATGTATACCAATTTTTAGCTGAATCTGGAAGTTGATTTTGGAATAATTTTCCAATTTCAATAGAAGTTTTCATGCGCGAGGTATCCGCCTCTGTTCCATTAAATACGGGAAGAATGCTGAGTGCTTTTTTTAGAGAATCTATTTTTTGATAATCTTGAGCTTGTATTTTAATTTGAGAAAAAGAAATTATTACTAATAAAAGAAGGATTTTTTTCATCATATTGAATTTGAAAATTTGTTTTGGCAAAAACACTGCCAATTATTTTATTTTCAAATATACAATTTATTTTACTCCACCAAAACAAATGCGCCCCAATAATTAGCTTCATATTTTTTTCGCATTTCATCTTGAGCAAATTTAAAGGCTTCATGAATGTCATTACTTTTAAGCCATTTTTTGTAGAAGCTGCTCATGAATTCAACAGTAACTTCATCCTGAATTTCCCATAATGTAATAATAAGGTAGTCGACACCAGCCATTTTAAAAGCACGTTGCAATCCGTAAACACCTTCGCTACCTTTAATTTCGCCCAATCCGGTTTCACATGCCGAAAGAACAACGAGTTTTGTATTAGATAAATCAAGGTTCGAAACTTCGAAAGCAGTTAATATTCCATCATCAACTCCTTCAATAGCTTTGTTTCCAATCCATGCTCTATTTGCACCTGCCATTATTAATCCTGATCGAAACAATGGATTTTTATTATTCTTAAAATTACCGCCAACTTCTAAAGTGTTATTTTTATTTAAATCATTTGCAAAATAGAACCCATGAGTCGCAATATGTATTATGGTAGGAGAATTTGAAGAAAGGGATTTAAATGATTCTTCTATCGCGTATTCTCCTGTTAATAAAGTTGTAGCTATTTTTACATTTTGAAATTCTTTTTGTATAGATTCAACTTCAACCAGAGTTCCGCTTAATCCATTCCATTCTCCTCCTCTTTTAAGATTTTTTTGGTCAATATTTTCAATAGTTGCTATTTCGATTTTATCTTCAGGTTTATATTTTTTTGCATTATCAACTAGTTTATTTGCGTCTAAATTATATTGAATTCCACCAAAAATGCTGCATGTAAAGTCTGATTTGATAAAAAGTGTTTTGCTTTGTGAAATCAAATCACGAGTACAATTTAAAGTTTTTACGTGAAGTAGGAGAGGTCTGTAAAGATCTGCGTTTTCGCTTTATAGCTGGTGTACAAGAAGCCATATTTGATAGCCCGCGATTTGCTTTCGTTGCTGATAGCGTTCGGCGTGTTAAAGATCGCTTTGAACAAATACTTATTGCTAGAAATGACATTAAATTTGTAGTGTCAGAACGCTTACTTAAGAAAAATACTGAGCAGCAAGTAAAAATCCGTGCGTACCTAATGCCTTTTGCCAAATACTATGGCAATTTAAATGAACGCTTAGACGAATTTGTTAATCTTTTCCCTGTTCACCCAGATTACATAGATACTTTTGAGAGAGTTACAGTAGTAGAAAAACGTGAAATATTAAAGACACTCTCTCGGGCAATGCAAGATCTTATTGATAAAGAAATCCCTGCTGATGAGCCGGGTCTTATTGCTTTCGATAGTTATTGGGCAACACTTAAACAAAACGCAGCTTTCAGAGCAATACCAGAAATTCGTGACGTCATTGAATGTAGCCAAGTCTTAGAAGCACGCATCGAAAATGCCATTAGCCGTCCACAATATAAACCCATGGCCTTGCGTTTAATTTATGCGCTTTCTGTACATCGGTTAACAACCGGAGATATATACGCACCAATGGGTGCAACACCCGAAGAGCTAAGAGATAGATTATGTCTGTTTGATCCGCTAATAGCGGAAATGGGTAGTGACGAACCCGACAAAGATTTACAAACTCATGTTGAAACTGTCTTACGAGAAATTCATAAAACGGTGAATGGCCAGTTTATTTCTTCAAACCCTAATAATCGTCAATTCTATTTAGATTTAAAAAAGACTGATGATTTTGATGCCTTAATTGAAAAAAGAGCGGATAGTTTGGGCTTAGTTCAATTGGATCGTTTTTATTATGAAGCTTTAAAACGGGTAATGGAGTGTCAAGATAGCACTTATGTAACAGGTTATAAAATATGGCAGCATGAGTTAATCTGGCAAGAACATAAAGCAGCTAGAACGGGTTATTTATTCTTCGGAGCACCTAATGAACGCTCTACCGCTGTGCCGCAAAGAGATTTTTACCTGTATTTTATTCAACCTAATGATCCCCCACGTTTCAAGGATGATAAGCAAGGTGATGAAGTCTTCTTTAAACTTAAAGAACCCGATGAAAGTTTCCAAATAGCACTTAAAAATTATGCAGCCTCTTTAGATCTTGCTGCAACCTCATCAGGGCATGCTAAAGCGACTTATGAAGCGAAAGCCCATGGTTTTCTTAAAAACTTAGTACAATGGCTACAAAAAAATATTCATGATTGTTTTGAAGTCACTTATCAAGGTAGAACCAAAAACTTTTCCAATTGGGCTAAAGAAGCGGGAAAATCTTTACGTGACTTGTCAGGCGTGGCCCCTAATGAAGTCATAAATTTTAGAGATTTGGTTAATACCATTTCTGGTGTTTGTTTAACTCCCAACTTTACCGAACAAGCACCGGCTTATCCTTATTTTTCAATAATAATCACTGGTAATAACAGAAACCAAGCGGTCCAAGATGCCTTACGTGCATTGGCAGGACAAAATCGGACCAAACAGGCTACAGCTGTTTTAGATTCACTTAACTTACTAGATGGAGAAAAAATTGAGCCGAATAAATCCAGTTACGCAAAAAGCATTTTAGATATTTTGCACGCCAAAGGTCACGGTCAAGTTGTTAACAGAAATGAATTAATCCACGATAACGTCGGACTTGAATATTTTGAGCCTAATACTTCACGCTTAGAAGTGGAATGGGTCGTCGTTATTCTGGCTAGTTTAGTCTATTCGGGCGAATTGGTTCTGGCTATTCCAGGTAAAAAATTTGATGCCAATGCTTTACCTCAGCTTGCGGCGACAAACTTAGATGAACTCATTCGCTTTAAGCATTTAGAGCAACCAAAAGAATGGAACTTACCAGCACTTAAGGCCTTATTCGATTTGTTAGGTATGACGCCTGGTTTAGCCCAATTAGTAACACAAGGTAATGAAGAACCTGTTCAGCAGCTGCAACAAGAAATTACCAAACTCGTTAAACGTCTAGTCATAACACAGCAAACACTTAGAGAGGGTCTTTCTTTTTGGGGACTTCCTTTACTAAGTGAGACTGTTAAAACGCAATACAGCACTAATTTACTTGATGCCAAAAACTTTTTTGAAGCGTTGCAAGCCTATACAAGCCCAGGAAAATTAAAGAATTTTAATTACACTGTTGCCGAAGTTACTGCTCATGAAAAAGCAATCAAAGGTCTAAATACCTTGGCTAACCTACAAAATTTTGTACTTAATCAAAGTCAAACAGCAACTTGGTTAGCAAGCGCAGAAAGTATTTTACCTACTGAACATGAGTGGGTAGATAGAATGAAAATGAAGCGTTTAGATATTTTAAAATTGCTTGAGCAAACTGAATTAACAAATCTTTCGGGACAGTCTCAGGCAATCAATACTAAATTGTTAGCACTCAAGAAAGATTTTAATTTAATTTATATTAAATTACATACTCAAGCGCGTTTAGGATTGAATGACGATAAACGTAAAGCAGTCTTACTGAATGATGAACGTTTACATACGCTTAATAAATTGGTTATTGTGGACTTATTGCCTAGACAACAGCTTACCGACTTTCAAAATCGCTTGGTGGCTTTAAAAAGTTGCTTTGCCCTCACGGAGCAAAATTTAGAAAGCTCGCCAGTTTGTCCTCATTGTGGCTTTAGACCTTCAGTTGAGGATGTTTTTTCCGGGGGATCACTGCTCCTTGACCAGTTGGATAATCATTTAGACAATTTAGTTGCTGGCTGGACCAATACTTTGTTGAGTAACCTTGAAGATCCAATGACTCATGCAAACTTAGAGCTACTAAAACCTGAAGAACGTAAACCACTTGAAGACTTTATTAAAACCAGTCAATTACCTGTACCTTTAGAAAATAATTTTGTGCATACTTTAAAAGAGGTTTTATCAGGCTTGATTAAAATTACGGTTAAAGTCCAAAGCTTACAAGAGGCACTTCAAGTTGCTCAAGGTCCCGCTACGCCCAACGAAATAAAAAAACGCTTTGATACTTATATCGATCAACTCACTCGTGGTAAAGATACCGCCAAAGTACGGATTGTGTTGGAATAGAGATGACACAAGAAGAACTTATAGCTTTGCTAAGTGCGCATGAATGGTCGGACATTGAATTTAAAGAAGCTCAACAAGCCGTTCCCAGAAATGCTTATGAAACAGTAGCCGCCTTTGCCAATACTGCCGGTGGCCATTTGGTTTTTGGTATTAAAAAAGAAGGTCCTGCTTTTGAAGTAGTCGGCGTGCTTGACGTTGATAAAGTGCAAAATGAATTTATTTCTGCTTTAAGGCAACGGGATAAGATCAGTCAGATTATTGATATTAAAGAACAGCTCTATACGCTTAAGGGTCAAGACCTGCTTATTTTTTACATTCCTGAAGTCACAAGGACAGAAAAGCCTGTTTATCTTAATGGTGACCTTCGAAGAGCCTTTATTCGCAAAGGTGGTGCAGACGTTAAATGTAGCGATGGGGAATTGAGGCGCTTACTGCGGGATGCCGACCAAGAACGTTACGACAATGCACCTTTGCCTGAATTTAAAGTAGAAACAGTGTTTGATGAAGAAACCGTTTCTTGGTATCGCCAACAATTTGAACGTCGCAACCCAGAACATCAAAAAGCAGAGTCTAATCTGGCTTTTCTGTACACTTGGAATTTCTTGCTCGAAGACGCTGAGCGCCTGGTTCCAACACGAGCGGCCGTCTTACTGTTTGGCACAGAGCGTTGTGTACGCCAAATTCTGCCACGCCCTGTACTTGATTATCAACGTATCGACACCCCGTTTGCTCAGTGGTCTCCCGAGGAACGCTGGCATGACCGCATGATCTTCGAAGAAAACATCTTCAAGACCTGGCGAGGTTTAGTGGGTAAATACATGCGCATCGCCGAACATCCGTTCTCGCTAGATCCCACCACTTTACGTCGAAATGATGATCCACCCGACTATGTCTCTTTCCGCGAAGCCGCCATTAATCTATTGATTCATCAAGATTACGGCGACCACACGCGTAAACCGGTAATCAAATTCTTTACCGATCAGACTGTTTTCTGGAATCCCGGTGACGCTTTCAACACCGCAGAAGAATTGCTCGACCCGACCGAAAAAGAAGTGCGTAATCCGGCAATCGTAAAAGCCTTTCGCCGCATTGGCATGAGCGACCAAGCCGGTACCGGTATTCGTTCTATCTTTCGAAATTGGCATGACTTAGGTAACGTGCCGCCGGAACTACACAATGACAAAGCCAAAAAGACCTTTGAGCTCATTTTACGTAAAGAAATACTGCTAACACCGGAACAGAAGGCTTTTCAACAAAGTATTGGTGTCGCTTTAAGTGCTCAAGAAGCTTCCGTTTTTGCTTACGCAACAGAACAGGACCGCGTATCGCTAACCGACCTTCGCGCCCTGACTAATTGCACACACGTCCAAGCAAAAGCCCTAGCCACGCGTCTGGTACAACAGGTCTTGCTGGTAGAGCTTGCTGAAAGCCTTTTCGAACTGGCTCCGGTTATGAAAAAACGCTTTAGTCAGGCGGGACTCGACAAGAGCAAACAAAAGCCGGAACAACTAACCCAGCAACTAACCCAGCAAGTAACCGAACAAGTAACCGAACAAGTAACCGAACAAGTAAAACGCCTGCTCCTTTGTCTTGAAAAAGCCCCACTAGGGACACGCGATATTATGCAGGCTCTGGACTTACGACATCGACCAAATTTTACCTATGACTATCTCCAGCCAGGCTTGGCTAAAGGCTTACTCGAAATGACTCAGCCCACCTCACCCAAGAGTCCAACCCAAAAATATCGTCTGACACCTGCCGGACAGGCGTTGTGTAAAAACTTACCAGAAGTACAACGGATTAATAAATGAGCCAAACAACGCTAGTTGAGGAACTTCAGCAAGCTACACTCGATAGTTCAGAAATGAGTCCTAACGTACTGTTTATGCCTTTTCCTCAACCGTATATTAACGCCACTTTTTTGAAACGCCCCCAGCGTTTTTTGGCAGAAATGCTTTTTTTGGATGGTACACAGTCGCTGGTTTATTGCGCGAATCCTGGTTCCTTGAAGGGTTGCCTAGAGCCGAATAGTCTTTCTCTTCTTTGGGATAGTGCAGACCACAAAAGAAAACATCGTTACACCTGGCGAGCAATAGAGCTTAAAGCGGGCTGGGTGGGTACAGATACTCACCTTGCGAATCGATTGGTAGAACAAGCGCTTTTACAGGGCCTACTACCGGGCTTTAAAAATTATGAAAAACTAGAGCGTGAAAAGCAAGTTGAACCGGGGCATCGTGTAGATTTTTTATTGACGGGTTCCGAAGGCCTTTGTTTTATTGAAGTTAAAAGTGCTACTGTTGTAGAACAGGAAGTAGCTCGCTTTCCAGATTCACTGACTCCACGCAGTTTAAAACAACTTGAAGGTCTTACTCGAAAAGCCGTAGAGGGACACAAAGTAGTCTTACTCTTTCTGAGTCAACGAGGCGACGCTAAAAGTTTTACTATAAATACTGCACATTATCCTGCTTATACCTCGGCTTTCAAAAAAGCGCTAGCAGCAGGTGTTGAAACAATGGCTCTTTCCGTTGCAGTTAGTCCCCAGGGGTTTGCAACCCCTAAGTTATTGCCGGTAAACTTTTAACAAGTAAAATACTTACATGCTTCTTAAGGCATTCGTCAGTGTGATAATTAAAAACAGTTAAAGATAAAAGGATTAGTTATGAAGGAAAAAAACTTGCTCGACAGACTTTCTGAAGAGTCAATGGAAGATTCAAGTACAGTGACGTGCTTAGGGCAGACCTTTGCCAGTGACAAGGAGCGGCGCAAGCACTTTACTGCTTTATTGCGTGAAAAGCTCCAAGACCCCGAATTTCGTAAAATAGAAGGTTTTCCTCATGGTGCAGACGAAGATATTCTTAACTTAAGTGATCCACCGTATTACACCGCTTGTCCCAATCCTTGGCTTGCTGATTTCATTACAGAATGGGAAGCTCAAAAACCTGAAAAACCTGTTGATTGGCATTATCATCGTGAACCTTTTGCTGCTGATGTCAGTGAGGGTAAAAATGACCCGATTTATAATGCCCACTCTTACCATACCAAAGTACCGCATAAAGCCATCATGCGTTATATTCTGCACTACACCAATCCGGGGGATATAGTGTTTGACGGTTTCTGTGGAACGGGGATGACCGGGGTGGCTGCACAGATATGCGGCGACAAAAACGTGATTATGGAACTTGGCTATCAAGTCAAGTCAGATGGCACAATTTTACAAGAAGAAATTGATGAAACGGGTAAAAAGCAATGGAAAGCTTTTTCTAAATTAGGCGTCCGTCGTGCAGTCC
>CAIQOG010000545.1 GCA_903873355.1 uncultured Bacteroidales bacterium | reverse complement strand
TTTACTTCTCCTGATTTTGAGTACTTTTGTACGCATTTTCAACTAATTAAGTGATGTCAGGACTTTCCATTTTACTTATCATAGTCGTTTATTTTTCAGCACTTTTGCTTATTTCGTGGCTGGTTGGGCGAAAGAACAGCGACAATGATGCTTTTTTTCTTGGGACTAAAAAATCACCGTGGTGGGTGGTGGCAATTGGCATGGTTGGTTCGTCAATTTCAGGTGTAAGTTTTGTGTCTGTTCCGGGTATGGTGGGGAAAATTGAATTCAGTTATATGCAAACTGTGTTTGGTTTTTTTGTAGGTTATCTGATAATAGCTAATTTGTTGCTTCCGTTGTATTACCGTATGAATCTGACGAGCATTTATACCTATCTCGAGAGCCGTTTCGGAAAATATACCTACAAAACCGGTGCTGCATTCTTTCTGCTTTCGCGCACTATTGGGTCGGGAATCCGACTGTTTCTGGTGACACTTATTTTGCAGCATCTTATTTTTGATCAATGGCATATTCCATTTGTTGTGACTGCTACCGTAGCGGTTTTTCTGATTTGGTTATATACGCACCGAAGTGGAATTAAAACCATTGTGTGGACTGATACGCTTCAAACTATATGTCTGATTGCAGCACTTATATTGATGATGGTTCAGGTGGCTAAAACGCTGAATTTCGGTACAGAAGGATTTGTTTCTACTGTATTCAATTACGAACATTCACGCATTTTTGTATTCGACGACTGGCATTCCAAACAAAACTTCTTCAAACAGTTTTTCAGTGGAATTTTCATTGCCATTGCCATGACCGGGCTCGATCAGGATATGATGCAAAAAAACCTGACCTGTCGTAACTTGCGCGATGCTCAGAAAAATATGTACTGGTATGGAATCACCTTTGTACCGTTGAACCTTGTTTTTCTTACACTTGGAGCTATGATGCTTATGCTGGCTTCGCAGAATCACATAGCATTACCTGCTAACACCGATGATATTTTACCACTTTTTGCTACGCAATACCTTGGTCAGACTGTTACATTTTTATTTGTTATCGGGATTATTGCGGCTACTTTTGCAAGTTCCGACTCGGCGCTGGCTTCGCTAACCACCTCGTTTTCGGTTGATATTCTGGGTGTTCAGCACGATGAACCGAAAGTTGCAGAGCGGAAGCGAAAATTCACGCATATCGGTATGTCCGTATTGTTTGTAGTTATTATGCTGATATTTAAAGTTTTGAATAACAAAAGTATCATTGATGCGGTTTATACCATTGTGTCGTATACCTATGGTCCATTACTCGGAATGTTTGCATTCGGATTATTTACGAAACGTCAGATTAGGGATAACTTTATGCCGGTTGTTGCGGTGCTTTCACCGGTGTTATGTTTTGGATTAAATCAATTCTCTTCAGCATATTTCAACTTTACCTTTGGATATGAACTTTTGATAATCAATGGATTGATAACATATATTGGGATGCACGTCATTTCAAGTGGTCAATTCAAAGTTGACAATTTACTATAGGTATAACTTTACAAACTTTTACTTTTAACTCAGGACAATATGGATATAAAATCAGCAGAATTTGTAATCAGCAACACGGACTATAAAAAATGTCCCGAAAGTCAGTTGCCGGAATATGCATTTATCGGACGTTCAAACGTTGGTAAATCGTCGCTAATCAATATGCTTTGCAACCGCAAGGATTTGGCAATGACTTCATCCAAACCCGGAAAAACGCTCTTAATCAATCACTTTTTGATTAATAACAACTGGCATTTGGTGGATTTGCCGGGTTACGGTTATGCCACTGCAGGAAAGAATACCCGTGAGCGACTGAAAGATATTATTGAAAGCTATATTCTTTATCGCGAACAACTTACCTGCCTGTTTTTGCTGATTGATTGTCGTTTAGAGCCACAGAAAATTGATATGGAATTTATGGAATGGTTGGGCGAAAACGGTATTCCATTCTCAGTTGTGTTTACCAAACTCGACAAACTTTCGCATGTAAAAGCAGTAGAAAGTATCCGTGCTTACAAAGAAAAACTGGCCGAAGATTGGGAAGAATTACCACCCATATTCGAAACGTCAGCTGAAAAACGAACCGGGCGTGACGAGGTTTTGGGATATATTGCCGAAATAAATAAGAGTTTGAAATAATTGACCCTTAACCCCTAAAGGGGAACTTAGTTAGTTTCGTCTTTCATGAAAATGATTTCAGCAAACGTTTGCGGTTGAATTTATAGATTTCTTGTTTTAGTGACTTCTGATTTCCCAACGAAAATCAATATCATTGTAGCTTATTTGAAAAAATCAAAGTTTTGACTCTTAGCTTCAATCTAAAATCTAATATCAAAAATCTAAAATAAAATTCATGCTAAACATTCAAAAGAAATTGAGTAATCCGTTTTTGGCTTTGCTCGGATTGCCAGCCACTGCGGTTGGTTTTGCTCTTTCCACTCAAATTGCTGCTCTCAGTTGGATACTTTCCAATAAATATCAACTCGATATTCACGATGTGGCTTTCGTTTGGCTTGCAGGTCCAATTGCCGGAATTTTCGGTCAGGTAATCGTTGGATTGCTGAGCGACAATGTGTGGTTTATGGGTGGTCGCCGTCGTCCGTTTATAATAATCGGCGGTTTGGTCAGCACCATTGCTTTTCTCACGTTGCCGCATATTCGCGAAATTTCTCATATTACAGGCATTTCAGATATCATTTTGATTGCATCGGTGATTGCTCTTTTTCTTGATTTATCTATCAACGTTACGTTCAATCCTGCCCGTTCTATAATAGCCGATCTGACTCCCGAAGGAAAAATCAGAACTTCGGGTTATGTTTGGATGCAGATTATGTCAGGATTTTTCGGCGTTTTCGCGTATTTTCTTTCCATGGTTTTCGGTAATGAAACCTTACTTTATATTGCTGCTGTAATCGTATTTCTGACAGCTGTTTTTCCGGTTTTGTTTATTCAGGAAAAGAAAGAACAGGATGATGAAAAGTCTGAAACTCAGGAAAAGTTTGGCGTTGTGCAGATATTTCAGGAAATTTTCCCACTCTATGGTTTTCTGGTATTTGGTTTTTTTAGTTTGTTCTATCATTTCTTTCCCGAAACATTGGGAGCATGGCATAATCCGGTGTTGAT
>CAIQOG010000544.1 GCA_903873355.1 uncultured Bacteroidales bacterium | reverse complement strand
TATGATTGGTGCTAAAGGAGTTACTCTTATTTATCTCGAAAACTGTGATCAGTTGTCGTTCGATAAAATCATGAGTCCCGACATGCAGGTTCTGAAAGGGAATGTCCGTTTCCGACACGATAATGCACGGCTTTATTGCGACAGCGCCTACTTTTACGAAAAAGCCAACTCGCTGAATGCTTACGGACATGTTCGCATCGTGCAGGGCGACACTATTTTTATTTTTGGCGATATACTTTATTATGACGGAAACACCAAGCTGGCACGTCTGCGCCACCGTGTGCGGATGGAAAACCGCAAAACAACGCTGACTACCGACAGTCTGAACTACGACCGCATCACTAATCTGGCTTATTACTATACCGGTGGAAAAATTACCGATGAAGTAAATGACCTGACTTCCATCTGGGGTCAGTATTCAACCAAAACCAACGAATCGTTGTTCAAAACAAAGGTTCACATGAACAATAAAAACTACACATTAGATTCTGATTCACTGCGATATAACACAAAAACCAAGATAGCGAAGCTAATCTGCATGACGCATATTTTGTACAACAATGAAACCGATATTTACAGCACTAAAGGCTGGTACAATACCGCTACAGAACAATCGATGCTGCTGAATCGCTCCAAAGTGAAACACAAAGATGGAAGAACGTTGGTTGGTGATACTATTTTCTATGATAAAAAACTTAAATACGGCGAAGGTTTCACCAATGTGGTAATGAACGATACGGTTCAGAAATCGACACTTTACGGCCAATATTGCTATTACAACGAAAAAGACAAAAACGGACTGGCAACCGATTCGGCTATGTTGATTGATTGGTCGAGTAAAGATACCATGTACGTACATGCTGACACCTTGCATACGTCGAAAGACTCCATTTATAACGTTGCCAGGGGATATTATCATGTCCGCTTTTACCGCAATGATGTGCAGGGATTGTGCGATTCGCTGACATATTCTACACGTGATTCGGTGATGAATATGAACGGTACTCCTGTTTTATGGTCGGATAATAACCAACTTTCAGGTGAATATATTCAGGCTTTTACCAAAAACAAAAAGGTAAATAAAATTATTGTTCAAAAAGTTGCAGTGGCTATTCAACAGGACGATTCCATTTATTTTAATCAGCTTTCGGGCAAGGAAATTATAGCGTATGTAGATAGCGGCCAACTTAAAAAGGTAAATGTGAACGGTAATGCCGAAACCATTTATTTCCCTCACGATGATGCTGATTCTACGATTATCGGACTAAACCGAACGCAAAGCAGTTTTGTGGTGATGTATTTCAAAAACAAAAAGGTAAACAACGTTATTCTGACCTCAGCAACGAATGGGAATATGTATCCTCTGGAAAATCTTGCTGAGAGCAAACTCCACCTGAATACATTCTTTTGGGTAGAAAAAGAACGACCGAAAGACAAAAATGACTTATTCACCTTGTATCCTAAAATAGTACGACCAAAAGTAAGCGGAATGGATAGCATCGATACGAACACCGATAATGACCAACAGACTTCAGGAAATAGGGACTCCAATAATAGCAATCCAAACCAATCAAATAGTAATTCGCCTGCTCAAAATACTACCATTCCACGCACAGGAACTAAAGGGAATATTAATAAGGCCTTCTAAAATATTCCGAAAACTGAACGTTTAATTCAAATGTTGAGTATATTTGTAGTGTAAATCTACTGAAAACGAATCATTTATTGTGGCCGAAAAATGAAAACTCTAATCTGGATAGGATTTTGTCAGAGTTTGTTTGCAGCCATACTTATGTTTACGAAAAAGGATAGATCCCTTTCCGATAAAATTCTGTCCGGCTGGCTCATTCTTTTATCTGCTGATTTTCTGAGTTGCGGACTAAATTACGAAATCTTCATTAAACCACTTCTTTCCAGTTCATTCCTGCTTTTTAACCCGGCTTTATATTTGTATATCAAATCATTAACCCGTCCGAAATTCAGGCTGAAATGGATTCAGGTTCTTCATTTGCTGCCCTTTATAGCCTTCGAAATTTATGCTTACATCATCAAACAATCTTTTTCGCTTGACACATTTTTTGTCAAAGACGATAATTATATTTTCAGATTAATTTTTGGAGCAGCAACTATTGTTTCATGGCTGATTTACAATCCGTTGAGTCTGATTTTGGTGCATAAACACCGAATGCATTTGCGTAACGAACTCTCCAATATCGAAAAAAATGAAAATCTTGGCTGGGTACTCGCTGTGGCTATATTTTATGTCGTTTATTGCATACTTGCTTTTTTGATTACGGTCATTGCATTCTACTCAAACCTGAATCCACTTACACCGCACATTTACAATTACATAACGCTTTTGGTTCTGATTTATGTAATGAGTTTTTATGGATTACGCCAAAAAGTAGTATCGAAACAACTGCTTGCCAGTGAGTCGGTTATTCATTATAGAAATTCAACTTTAAACCTGGAATCCAAAGATAAAATCAAACAAAAAATATTCAACTATTTTGAAAAAGAAAAGGCTTACCTCAATCCGGATTTGAGTATGGACGTACTTTCCGATTCGTTGAAAATTCCCAAATATCAACTTACAGAAGTTCTGAATATCGAGATTGGCAAAAATTTCTTCCAGTTTGTCAATTTCTATCGGGTGGAGGCTGTAAAGCGGATGCTGACTGACCCGCATAACAAATACTCCATCGAAGCAATCGGCTACGATTGTGGATTTTCAAGCAAATCTTCATTCTACACTGTTTTCAAAAGCATGACCGGCGAAACTCCCGTTGCTTTTCGGAATTCACTTTCCAGCTAAATTTTTTATCAAATATTAATCTGAGTCTGACTTTTGAAAGTTGAACCGGAACTTGTTGTCCGCCTTTTGAAAAACGGACGAAAATCTCCGCTTGAGTTTGTAAACTTGTAACATTAATTCTACAACTATGAACTTTAAGAAAAATGTCCTGCTGACAGGAGCTTCCGGCACCATCGGAACAGAAATAATGAAACAATTAGCTCAGTCGGATAACGTCAGACTGACTGTTTTTGACATTAAAAATGCACGTACGAAAAAGCTTTTTGCACCCTACGAAAGGGCGGTTGATATCATTTGGGGCAACATTTCCAATGCTGAAGACCTGAAGAATATTCCTCAAAACCTGGATGTGGTTATTCACCTAGCTGCCATTATTCCACCCTTATCTGACGAAAAACCTGAACTGTCCAGAAAGGTTAACATTACCGGAACACAGAATCTTATTCAGCAGCTGGAGAAAACATCTCCCAACGCTTTTCTGCTCTACAGTTCATCCATTGCAGTATATGGCGACCATGTTCAGAATCCTTTTATATCTGTTCACGAACCGCTGAATGCCGGGAAAGATGACATTTACGCTCAGTCAAAAATTGAATGTGAGAAGCTGATTCAGCGTTGCGGTCTGGATTGGTCAGTTTTCAGGCTTACGGCCATCATGAAAAACCACAAAATCTCGAAACTGATGTTTCATATGCCGCTGTCGACCATCATGGAAATTTGCACGCCTCCCGACACTGCCAGAGCTTTTGTACAGGCAATCGGGCATCGGAACGAATTAACCGGCAAAGTCTTCAATCTGGGTGGCGGTAAGTCCTGTTATATCACTTACCTTGAGTTTTTAAATCGGTCGTTTCAGATTTACGGACTGGGAAAAGCCGATTTTCCCGAACATGCGTTTGCGGAGCGAAATTTTCACTGCGGAATGTATGTTGATGGCGATGAGCTGGAAAACATTCTGCATTTCAGAAACGATACAATCGACACGTATTTTGAGGATCAGAAACGGGGTGTAAATCAGGCAGTAAGGTTTCTCAGCACAGTGTTGCGGGGCTTTATAAAACAGGGGCTTCTTCTTCAATCCGAACCGCTCAAAGCCTTTAAATCAAAGAATGAAAGTCAGATGAGCCGGTTTTTCTTTCCCCTGAAAAGTCCGGTTACCGTAGTAACTTCATGATTTTAAAACAATTATCCTCATGTCACAGAAAAAGTTGCTGATATTGTCAATTCTGATTGCATCGGTGCTGCAAATTGCTTCGGCACAGATACTTGATGTTCGTATTCAGAATATCAGCAACACGAAAGGTCAATTATGCATAGCCATTTTCCCGGATGAAGCTGGTTTCAGGGTTGAGAAAACCTACTGGGAAACCAAATGTCCGAAAGCCCTGGTTGTCAATGGGAGTTTCGAATTGAAAATCCCATTGATACCGGGTAAATACGGACTTTCCGTGTTAGACGACAATAACTGGAATGGAAAAATGGAATATAACCTTTTCGGAATTCCACGAGAGGGATTTGGCTTTTCAAATTACTATCAGAAAGGCATTTTCCGGCCGTCTTTCGGGGATTTCAGTTTCACGCTAGAAAAAAATGAAACAAAGCAGATTCTCGTAAAAATGAAGTATTTCTAAGCCGCAAAATCTTATCAGAACATCTCTTTCTTAAACCAAAACGCCACATTCACCAATCCTATCATTACCGGAACTTCCACCAACGGACCTATGACAGCCGTAAATGCTTCACCGGAATTGATGCCGAAAATGGCGATTGCAACCGCAATGGCTAATTCAAAGTTATTGCTGGCAGCAGTGAATGAAAGAGTAGTTGACTGTTCATAATTCGCTCCCATTTTTTTACTCATAATAAATGAGAACACAAACATTACGACAAAGTAAATAATCAGTGGAATGGCAATCCGCAGCACATCCATCGGAATTTTTACGATATATTCGCCTTTCAGGGAGAACATTACCACGATGGTAAACAACAAAGCTATCAGTGTGAGTGGACTGATTTTGGGCACAAGTTTCGTTTCGTACCATACTTTTCCTTTGATTTTCAGACCTATAAAACGTGTCAGAAATCCGGCAATCATCGGAATTCCCAAGTAGATAAATACGCTTTTGGCAATCGCACTCATGGTTATCTTTGCCACCGAATCATTCACCGGAAGTCCAAACCAACCGGGCAATACAGCGATAAAAAACCACGCGTAAACCGAAAAAAGCAACACCTGAAAAAGGGAATTGAAAGCCACCAGTCCCGCTGCATACTGCCGGTCACCTTTGGCCAGATCGTTCCACACAATCACCATGGCAATGCATCGGGCCAATCCAATCAGAATCAGTCCGTACATGTAATCAATGTTGAATTGCAGAAAGATTATTGCCAAGAGAAACATCAAAACCGGCCCAATTATCCAGTTCTGAACCAGCGATAAACCAAGTATTTTTGTGTTTTTGAAAACATCACCCAGTTCTTCGTATTTTACTTTGGCCAACGGCGGATACATCATGATTATTAAACCAATGGCAATAGGAATATTAGTCGTTCCAACTGAAAAACTATTCCAGAATGCAGCCACAGTTGGGCTATACCATCCGGCAAAAACACCGAAAAACATAGCCAGAAAAATCCAGAGGGTGAGATAACGGTCGAGGAATTTTAAACGGGTTTTCATAACTGAGGCTTTATTTGTTCTACATAAAATTTATAGAAACCTTCTTTGATTTCATCCCGAACACGAATAAATTCGCTCCAAATAAACTCATCAGTACCAACTGCATGGCTCGGATCATCATAGCCCATGTGTAAGCGGTGTTTTAATTTCCCAAAAAATGCCGGACAAGCTTCATTGGCACCACCACACACGGTAATCACATAATCCCATTCTTCACCCAAATATTTCGAAACCGAATCGGAGGTATGATGACTTATATCAATACCTGCTTCAGCCATTGCTTCTACTGCTTTTGCATTGAGTTTTCCGCTGGCTTCAGTTCCAGCTGAACAAACGGTTAGGTTTTGGTCGAACGATTGTAAAAAGCCGTGTGCCATTTGGCTTCGGCATGAGTTTCCGGTACAAAGAATTAAAACTTTCATAGCTTAAAATATATAGTTAAACAAAATACCGACTGCCATAATTCCAATAGCAACAATGGCGATAAATGTCAGAATTAGAGGTGTTTTCAGAACTTTTCGAAGAATAATCATTTCGGGTAATGACAGTGCAATAACCGACATCATAAATGCCAATGCTGTTCCAAGTGAAGCACCTTTTTCAATCAACACTGAAACAATCGGAACAATTCCGGCCGCATTGGAATATAACGGAATACCTATCAATACTGACAATGGAACAGCATACCATACGTCTTTACCCATCATTGAAGCCATAAATTCCTGTGGAACATAACCGTGGGCACCTGCACCAACCAAAATACCTAAAGCCACGTATAACCACACTTTGCTTACAATTTCTTTCACAGCCGTGTAACCCATGCTAATTCGATGCGAGAAAGTGATTTTTTCTTCTTCACCATCACTCAAACCCAATTTAGTGGCGTATACCCAATCTTCAACCCATTTTTCGAGCTTAAGTTTTCCAATAATCCACCCTGAAACAATTGCAATAGTCAGACCGGTACTGATATAAATGGCAGCCACTTTCCAACCAAACATACCGTACAAAAGTATCACGGCCACTTCGTTTATCATGGGTGCAGCAATCAGGAATGAGAACGTTACACCCAGCGGAACACCCGATTCAACAAAGCCGAGAAACAATGGAATTGCCGAACAGGAACAGAAAGGAGTTACAACTCCCAACAAAGCAGCCATAATATTTCCCATGAATGTTGATTTGCCTTCCAGCGCTTTCCGGGTACGCTCTGGAGTAAAGAAACTTCGTAAAATTCCGACAAAGAAAATAATCAGAACTAACAGCAATATTACTTTGGGAAATTCAAAAATAAAGAATCGCAGTGCTTCGGTAAGTTTCGCACCCTTTGTCATTTCTAAAACGCTATCAATAAACCAATCGGTAACAGGTTGAAGGTTGCTGTAAATTACATACCAAACGGGCAATAGTATTAATGCTATTTTAAAATTCCGTGATTTGACAATTTGAAAATTCATGAGGATGATTTGAAAATGTGCTAATTAGTTCCCCTTTTAGGGGGTTAGGGGGCAAAAAATACCACAACATAATAAATGCCTACCACTATAAATACAACTGAAACCACACGTCT
>CAIQOG010000543.1 GCA_903873355.1 uncultured Bacteroidales bacterium | reverse complement strand
GACCATGTTCCGAAACTATAAATTCCTCCGCCATCGAACATCCGCATATTGAAATTACCGATTTTATTATGCGAAATGGTATTCCCATATCCATTGTAGTAGATACCGATATAACCACAACTGTCGATATCGTTGTAGGAAATAACCGCACTTGTACAATACAGTGAAATAGCTGCTTTATAAGCATTATTGGTAATATCGCTCATGCCAGGATTCAGAAAATTTCGTCTGATGGTATTATTGTTGGCAGTAATGTATAAACTCGAATAGGTTGAGCCGATGGATATGTTGTAGATATCAGAAAAAGTATTGTTGGTTACGTTAATATAGCTACTACTTGTTGCCCAGACTCCATATAAAGTATTTGTAAATGAACAGTTGTTTACTGTTATATAACTACCTGAACTAACAGATACTGCAATAGAATCAGCCATCTGAAACGCAAAATTTTTCACTATTACTCCGGTAATTCCGGAATTAAACAAAATCCCGTATTTGGTTGATGTTGCCTGAACTTTTAATGTAGATGGATTATAGCTAGAATAAAGGTAGATTTTCTTAGCCGCCTTATCAAAACACCATTCTCCCTGCGTGGTCAGGGTAGCAGGATGATTTTGAATGGTATAACTATAACCGACATGAATCGGATAGCTGGTTGGATTGGTTGTGATGGTATCCAACTGATGCTTAATCACTTTCACGCCTTCGATACGATATGGTTTTGTGTACATTACCGCCGTAGCACCTGTCCAGTCCTGCGTGGCAACATTTAAGTTTGCATCTCTGAATTTATTAGATCCCCAGCATTCATCGTTGTACAAAAATCCATCGTTGGCAGCAGTCACATCAGGATAACGACCGATTTGCTGTATTTTATCGTTTATGCTTACATAACGTACATCCGAAAGGTTGCCTGTATAATTAGCCACCCAGATTTTCGGATTGGTAGTCACTGTCCAGCCTGTAAGTGTAACCGCTGTATTCAGTAGGGGTTTTGAACCTGTACCGTAACTCGCAAAAACGATAGGTGATGTAGAAGTTCCTGATTTTGAAATATTAAGTTGGTCAGTAAAAGTATCACCACACTTGAAAAACACGGTATCTTTCGAAACAAAAGTACTCATCATCGAATTTACTTTTGAAATGGTTTTCCAGGCAAGCAGAGTTGATTTTCCGGTATTATTATCATTACCTCCTGAGGTTGATACATAATAATTTGTAGCTGTGGCAATTACAGCAAAAAACAGAAAGATAAACAGTAAATATTTTCTCATTAGTAAGTCTTTATATTTTTTCATTTTGAAACATCCCAATCATCCGTACGGAAAGGCGATGCAGGAATTCCTTCTTTATTAAACAAATTTACCGCCGGAAAGTCAGCCCAACCGTAACGAACCGCAACAGCTAGTGCTACGCTAGGCGAAGATACGACAACTGTATTATTTTTTATCACAGCATGGGCAAAAAAGAACTTTTTATCGGCACCTGCAATAACAAAACCTTTCAG
>CAIQOG010000542.1 GCA_903873355.1 uncultured Bacteroidales bacterium | reverse complement strand
ATGCAACACAAAACTACCGGAATAGTACTTCATACAACAAAATACAACGATGTTTCCAGTATAGTTTGTATTTACACGAAAGATTTTGGTCGGATTTCGTATATGGTTTATGGAGTTGGAAAGAAAAAGTCGGTAGTCCGCTCATCGTTTCTACTGCCACTTACACTTACTGAGTTGGAAGTTAACCATATTACCGGCAGAAATATACAGCAAATAAAGGAAATTCGGATTTTGCATCCTTTCAATTCCATTCCAATGAATCCGATAAAAAATTCACTGGCTATGTTTTTGTCTGAAGTACTGTTTAGATCGTTGCGTCAAACAGAACCTGACGAAACGTTATTTAATTTTCTCGAAAATTCAATTCAGCAATTAGATTATTGCCATGAAGGAGTTCAGAATTTTCATCTGGTTTTTCTTCAGAAATTGACTCGTTATTTGGGTTTTGAAGCAAATATGGAAGTTAGTGGTAATTATTTTGATTTAATGAACGGAGTTTTCCTTAAAGACAAACCAATGCACGTTCATTTCCTGATGCCGGAAAATACGATTCAGTTTATAAACTTACTGAACACTGATTACAGCACATTGAACATGTTGATTTTATCGCGCGAGAACCGCACTGAACTGCTTAAAAACCTGCTTGAGTATTACAGGCTACATATTCCTGAATTTCATAACCTTCATTCGCTGGCTATTTTGCAAAGTCTTTTTGATTAGTCGTTTTTGGAGTATATAATTATCTTCTCGCCGGATTTGATTTTATTTCCGGTTTTTTTATTCCATCTCTTCAAATCTTCAACATTACAGCCATAAACCCGGGCAACTGAGTAGTAAGATTCGCCTTGTTTTACTTTATGAATGAATTTTTTCGTTTTTTTCTCAGCTTTTGTTATGCTGCCTTCTGTAGAGGTTGCTTTTGTGTGGGTAGATGCCATTGATTCAGTTGTTGCCACAAATATAACCTGGCCTGCTTTGATTTTATTTCCGGTCAGATTATTGAGTTTCTTTAAGCCATCAACGGAAATATTATACTGTTTTGCTATACTAATCAAGGATTCACCACGAACAACTTTGTGTTTTGTTGGACTTTTTTTAGGAATTACTTCGGGTTTTGTTTCCGTTTCAGCCTTTGGAACATCTTGAACTTTTACAGGTTCTTCTGTCTTTGCAAGTTCGGTTGTCGGAACTTTATTTTCAGCCGAAATAATTTTCAACTTCTGCCCAATATGAATGAAGCCACTGCTTAGTTTTCTATTGAAATTTTTCAACTGATCGACCGATAAATGATACAAGTTTGAAATACTGAACAATGTTTCTCCTTTTTTTACGATATGAGACAGTTGATTTTGTGGTATTTCCTGTTTCGTAATTAAAGAATCATTTGGCTGATCATCTGACTCAATATTATTTTCAGTTAGAGGTTGAATAGCCTGAACCAATAAAACTGTTTCAGAATCTTTGATTTTCAGTTTTTTCCCGGGGGTTATTTTACTGTCTTTTATCTTATTTTTCTGTTTTAACTCGGCAATGCTCAAACCGTATTTTTTAGCAATAGAAGAGAGTGTTTCTCCCTTTTTTATTTTATGATATTTTGCAGGAATTATTTTTTGTGTTTGAGTCACCTTGCCAGCTACCACCCCTGAATAACTGTCAGATTCGGGTGTAATAGTAATTTTATTCCCAGACAACTGTGGAGCAATTGGCAGCATTCGATTGTCGTACACAACCCTGCCTGCTTTAAGATAGCGTCTGAGATAATATGGTTCATCAGAATTCGAAATAATCACACCATTTTGAGAGGATGCATGAATAAAATTAAATTTTCCACTCTGGTCGGCCGAAACAACAATGCCAACATGCCCAACCCGCTTACCTACACGACGTCCTGAGAAAAAAACCAAATCCCCTTTTTTCAAATTGCTGCGATCCACAACATCAATCTGTTCGGCTTGTTCAGCCGATGAGTGTTTCAGATTATACCCGAAATTTTGATATACAAAGGATGTAAAACCCGAGCAATCAAAAGAATTGGTTGAACCATTTCCTCCCCGGCGATAGCGGGAATTCAGAAATATTTTTCCGTAATTGATGATTGAGTCGGTAAGACGGGCTTTTGAGGGAGTAAACAACCTGGTTTTAACTGAATCGGATGCAAAAATAGTTGCTTTTCCTTGTTGCAATTGAGGGAACAAAAGCGAAGAAAAACTAAGAAATAAAACCAAAACACAGAACCTTTGCAACGACTTAAGCATGAATTTGCCTGATAATTAATATATTGCAAAGATACCGTTTTCGCCCGACAAAGCAGGAGCAATTTTTTCTTTTTAATATAAATAGAGATTCTTTTGAAGAATGATTAAAAAGTCAATTGTGCGCCTTTTTCATTCACTTGGAGAATAGTTTGAGTTCCAAGAACCAGTGGAAAGTTATTTTCGACATGCCCGGCCGGAAAATTAAAACAAACGGGATAAGTATAATCGCTCACTGCATTGAAAATTATTTCCGAAATGGTCTGCATCATTAGCGAATCTTCCTCACAGTCGCTGAACTGACCAACCACCAGGCCGGAAATCTGTGACAGGACGCCGCTAAAACGCAGATTCTGCATCATTCGGTCGATGTGATACGGTTTCTCGGCAATATCTTCGAGGAATAGAATATTGTTTTTATAGTGCAAATCGAACTGACTGCCTCGTAAAGCCATTATCACAGACAAATTACCGCCAATAAGTTTTCCTGTTGTATAACCAAAACGATTTAGGGGATGAGAAGAAATGAAATAATCAGGAAATTTCCCGAACAAAATGTCTTTCAATTTTAATATTTCTTCCGAACCGGTTGGTAATTCTGTCAAATGTTTTGCCATTATACCATGAACAGAAGCAATTCCAAGATTAGAGATAAGGTTATGCAAAATAGAGATGTCGCTGAAACCAATCAGCCATTTTGGAGATTTTGCGAATCTGGTAAAATCCAGTTTATCAACAATCTGTGCAATTCCATACCCACCACGGCTGCAAAGAATAGCTTTTACATTCGAATCATCCAACGCGTCCTGTAAATCGGAAATACGCTGCTCTTTTGTCCCTGCAAAACGGCCATACACTTCTCGGGCAAACTGACCTTCGGTTACGCAAAGTCCCCAATTTTCAAGGACTTGTTTTGCTCCGTCAATATAATCGGGATTAATAGTTCCTGAAGGTGAAACGATTCGGATTTGATCTCCTGAATTCAGAGAAGGACAATTCATCAGCATTAATAATTAATAATTCAGCCACTTCCAAAGTTCTTTCCAGGTAACTTTTTTACCATACATCAAAATTCCGGTACGGTAAATTTTGGCTGCCATCCAGGTTGTTCCTATAAACGATGCTGCAAGTATAGATAGTGACAATACAATTTGCCATGTAGGCACTCCATAAGGCAAGCGCACCATCATTACAACCGGCGAAGTGAATGGTATCATGGAACACCACATCGCCAACGGTCCATGTGGGTTTTGAACACTATACAAGGCAGCATAGATAGCAAAAATGATTGGTAAAGTAAGTGGGAATGAGAATTGTTGCGTATCAGTTTCATTATCAACTGCTGATCCAACAGCGGCAAATAATGAAGCATAAAGCAGGTAACCGCCCAGGAAATACACAAGAAAAAACAATAATGTTTTTACAAGATTTAGTCCATCCAGCATATTAAAAATGTAACTTACAGAACTTTCAGTAGTTGTGGATTCGATTCCTGGCATTCCAATATTCATTTGACTGGCATTTTGATGTAATGAATTGACATCAATGTGTGGCCCCAGGATAGCTCCAACCGAAACTGATAATATCGCTGTCAGTGCAATCCACATAAAGAACTGAGTCAGCCCAACAAGTGCTATACCAATAATTTTACCCATCATTAACTCGTATGGTTTAACTGATGAGATAATCACTTCAACAATACGACTGGTTTTTTCCTGAATAACTCCAGACATAACCTGAGCGCCGTAAATCACTATAAACATGTATATTATAAATGCTGAAATCATCCCGATAACCAATGCCAATTCCGCTGAACTTGCCACTTCTTTCCCATTCTTATCCCATTTTATAGATGAAATTTTAATGTCGGAATGTGATTTTTCAATCATCTGATTTATTTCAGGAATGTTGTATTCTTCCAACTTTTTCTGTTCCACATATTTATTCAAAACACCTGTAATATAGTTTTTTAAATCAACACCAATTTGTTCCTGCGAGTAAATGGTTGCGCCCTTTGGATTTTTACTCAAATCATCATCAATCAATAAAACTGCTGTGAATTCTTTATCTCCGGTGGTTTTTTTAGTACGAACATTATCAATTTGATCATCGATAAATTCAAACTTATAACTTTCATTGCTTTTTAGCACTTGACGATACTGATTTGTACGATCAATTACGTATACATGTTTCTCAGATAATCCTTTCAGACCCGATAACCAAAGCGGAATAGTAATCATACCTGCAAAAAGTAATGGCGAAAGAAATGTAAGAATGATGAAGGATTTTTTCATCACACGGGTAGTGTATTCCCGTCTTATTATTAAGCTGATTTTTGACATAATGGATTACATTTTATTGCTGACTGTTTCTATAAAAATGTCGTTCATACTTGGGAGTAATTCTTCAAAAGTGTGAATTTCAGTTTGTTGAATCAATTTATTTATCAAGGTATTATTACTTCCGACATTCATCTTGCGAATTTTGGTTTCAAAAACACCTTCTTTTTCCAATTGAGAAACTATTTCGAAATCGGTTCCCGAGATTGGATTATCCGACTTAACCAGGTATGTTTTTTTAGCATGATGAGCACGGATGTCTGCCACATTCCCCTGAAGTACAATTTTAGATTTATTTACTAACGAAATATTCTCGCATAAATCTTCCACAGTGCCCATATTATGTGTAGAAAAAATGATGGTTGCCCCGTTATCTCTCAATTTCAGAATTTCCCGTTTCATAAGTTCTGCATTAACGGGGTCAAAACCACTAAATGGTTCGTCAAAAATCAAGAGTTTTGGATTATGCAGAATAGTGATAATAAACTGTATTTTTTGTGCCATCCCTTTGGAAAGTTCTTCTACTTTCTTATCCCACCAGGTTTGAACTTCAAACTCTTCGAACCAGAATTTCAGGGCTTTCATGGCATCGCTGCGCGACATTCCTCTTAGCTGTGCAAGGTACAATGCCTGCTCCCCAACTTTCATTTTTTTGTACAACCCACGTTCCTCGGGCATATAACCGATATGTCGGACATCTTCAGCCGTCATTCTCTTCCCGTTAAGCCTTATTTCACCACTATCGGGGGCTGTAATGCAGTTAATTATCCTGATTAGTGTGGTTTTTCCTGCACCATTCGGACCAAGTAAGCCGTAAATTGTATTCTCAGGTACAGTCAGACTCACACTGTCGAGTGCCAGATGACCTGCATATTGTTTTACTACGTTGTCAACTTCTAAAAGTATCATATTTTTTAATAGAGTTTGAAAGTTTATAAAGTTTGAAAGTTTATAAAGTGTTGAAAAACCAACTTTTCACTTTATACTTTCAACTGATTGTTTACATTTTCCCCTCATCGGCAAAACTATAATAGCTGCCTCGAGCTATGATAATATGGTCGAGAAAAGTGATACCTATTGCATCGCAACCGGCTTTTACTCTTTTTGTAATCAGTTCATCCTCTTGACTCGGACGATTTTGACCCGAAGGATGATTATGTGCCACAACAACAGCCTGTGCTGATTTTTCCAAAGCCATTTTCAACAACATCGGCACATCTACCACCGTTTGCCTGGTTCCACCCTGCGTTAATCGTCTTGTTTCTAAAACTTTATGTGCGCCATTGAGTAACCCAACCCAAAATTCTTCATGATGTAAATCCAACAGCAATGGTTCAAATAATTCGAACAAATCTATACTTGAAGTAACTTTCTTACGTTCCAGCAATTCTGAAGTCTTTCGACGTTTACCGAGCTCCAGTGCTGCCATAATCGTAATTGCTTTTGCCTCACCAATGCCTCTGAAACGTTTACAAAGTTCATGAATGCTTAGTCTTGCCAGCTCATTTATATTATCGCCACATTCATGCAAAATGCGCCTTGAAAGCTCAACAGCCGTTTCGTTTTTATTCCCCGAAGCTATCAAAATAGCCAGCAATTCTGCATCCGAAAGACTCTGTGCACCTTTGTGCAACATTTTTTCACGTGGACGGTCATCTTCTGCCCATTCACGGATAGTCAGTCTTTTTTCATCGGGCAACATGCGTCAAATATACAAAAATATTTCTTTTTTACAAATACAAATATAATAAATTTGTATCAAAAAGTCTCCGGAAAACTTTAAAATCGTGAATTTTAACCATTATATATCCTTCAATTTAAACGGATTATATGAAATACCATAGTCGAGAATTTCTTTATGCTCGTGCTTTTTAATATGTTTTACAAGATAAATTGTTATTGGCAACAACACTATTTCATATAGTGTTTTGAAAATAACCTGAGTAAAAATCATCACCAATAAATGTCGATTCCGAACAACACCCATAAAAGCAATGGTACAAAAAACCAACGAGTCTGCCCCTTCGCCGAATATTGTGGAAACAGTTGCACGTATTCCAAAATGCCGTCCGTGTTGGTGGATTTTCATTTTACTCATTATATAAGCATTAATAAATGAGCCAAACATAAACGCAATAAAACTGGCAATAGTTATTCGTTCGCTACTGCTAAGAATCAATTTAAACGAATCCTGATTAAAAAAATGTGGCGATGATGGTGCCCAAATGGTTAGGCGAAAAATCAGGATAGTCAGAAAATTCATTAGAAATCCCATCCAGATAACAAGTCTCATCTTCCTGTATCCCCAGACTTCGGCAATAATATCATTGAGTATGTAAGTTAGTGGAAAGACGATAATACCGGCAGTAAAATCGAAACCGGACACCCTGACGAGTTTCTGACTTACAATATTAGCAATAATCAGACTAACGGTAAAAGCCAGTCCACAAGTCATATATGCAACCGAAACCTGTTTTTTCATTGCAAAAGCTTATTTGTGTAATGACAAAGATAGAAGTTTTTTATTAAAAAAACAATGAGAGGCAAACAAACGTCTGCCTCTCATTGACCATATAATGAAATATATTTTAATTCTGAACTGTAATCAATCGGGTTTCAGTTGATTTTCCATTACTTACACGACACAAATAAACACCTGAATGAAGTTCTGACAAATCAATTGTTTGCAATGTTGTAACTTCTGCTTGAAAATCGCTGAGAATTTTTCCGGCCAAATCATACAACTGAACATGTGAACCATTTTCTGAACCGGAGAAACTTATATTCAGCTTACCACCGATTACAGGGTTTGGATAAAGTTTTAAACTACTTTCTTCCACAGGATTAATATCGGTCAATATCTTAGCTTTATGTGTTGCAAGCCAGATAGTTGCATTCATAAGTATATTTTGATGATTTACTCCAACATCGCCTGTATATCCATTATAAAGGGTGTTACCACTCCCTCCGGTTCCGTCATCACAAGGCGAACTGTCACCAATGGCAGCCACTTTTCCGTTACCATATTTGGCTGTTGCAAACATCACATTAGTTGTTCCGGTAGTAGAAGAACCGGTAGTGTATACATAACCCTGAACTGTTGAATTAGCGGTTTTATTCAAGGTCATGGTGGTTCCATTACTCCACATTACCTTGGCACAAGTACCCATACCACCTTTCAGAATTGAGTCATTGGTAACCGTAGCTAAATTAGAAGATGTTTGGGATATATTAGCTAAATCAAATGAGATTCCGAAAGGATTATTTGAATTAACGGAGTTTGTAGTCAGAAAGTCATTCCAAATAGCAGGTGAATCCCAGCCATCATTATTCCTGTCTGAAATTGTATGATCGGAAATCATAAATAAACCACCACCATTTTTTACAAAATTCATTAAAGCTGTTTTTTCTGTTGCCGTAAATTGTATATTAGGCTCGCAAACAATAAACACATTGTATTTGGATAAATCCTGAGCGTTACTGCTACTTCCGTAAGTTATCGACCCGCTTGAAGGTAATGTTTCCACATAATATCCTTTTTTCACACAATCAACTCCCCATGCTGACAAAGCGCCTTCCCAATATGTTTCAGCAGTTGAACTTGTAATTCCGGATTGTGCCGGAGTAGGCACTTTCACCGGACTTGTAGAATTACTGATAACCCAATCAGCATTACCGGCCTGTTCAGCTTTAGTGTTATCGAAAAGAATTTTAATTTGAGAGAAAGAAATACTGGTTATTAATAAAGCAGCAAGTATAAGGCGAATTTTCATTTTATTGCTTGATTTCTAAATTTCAAAAACGCACAAAGGTATTACATAGTTTCATATTTTTTCAATATTAATACAAAAAAAGAGCTAAAGTAAAGTTCTTTAGCTCTTAAGTATGTGCTTTTAGTGTTTATTAAACAAAGATTTATCGAATAGTAAGATTGTAGTCCATTCGTGCCTGAATTCCATTCATTTTTTCCACGTTTCTGATTTGTTTCAGTATTTCGTACTGTTCGCCGAGTTGAGCTTTCATAAAGCGTGTTTCCACTTCTTTTCCGAAGTTTTTCATCAACTTGGTTGTGAAATCTTCTTTTGCAGGATATTCATTAATATTGTACGATTTCAGTTTGGCTTTGTCGACTGCTAATTTAATCGCATCATTTAATCCTCCTAGCTTATCAACCAATCCTATTTTAATAGCATCTTCACCTGTCCATACACGGCCTTCGGCAATGTTTTTGATTTGATCAACGGTCATCTTACGACCATCTGCACAGCGTTTTACAAAAAGTTCATAGCCACGGTTCACGTAATTCTGCATCAAATCACGTTCTTCGGGCGTAAACTGACGGTTTACAGTAATAGCATCGCTCATTTTATTGGTTTTCACACCATCATAGCTAATCCCTAATTTTTCATTCAGACCTTTAATATTAGGAATTATGCCAAAAATACCAATTGAACCGGTAATGGTATTGGGTTGTGCCACAATTTTATCAGCAAGGCATGAAATGTAGTAACCGCCTGATGCAGCATAATCGCCCATCGAAACAATCAGTGGCTTTTTAGCTTTCAACATGCTTAGCGCATGCCATATTTGCTCGGAAGCAAAGGCGCTTCCACCCGGTGAACTAACCCGGAAAACCACCGCTTTCACAGCCGAATCCTTAGCAACTTCGTTAATGGTTTTAATCATGTCTTTGGCAACAATTCCATCGCCTCCCTCATCGGTAATATCGCCAATGGCATAAATCACGGCTACCCGGTTTCTGTCATACTTGCTGTTATCCGGAACTTTTGTATAGGCAGCATGTTTTACAAAATTCAGGTTATCAGATTTTTTCAATCCTTTTACACACTTACGTATGATGCTGTCAACCTCATCGACATAAACCATTGAATCCACTAATTTATATTCTTTGCTTTTTTCAGTGGGCTGGAACATCAATAATTCGTCGGCATAAATATTCAGTTTCTCAAACGGAATTTTACGTGAAGCAGAAATTTCTTTCACCGTGGTATTCCAGATAGAATTCAGAAAAACACTAACCTGCAAACGATTAGCATCACTCATTTTGGTGTTTACAAAAGGTTCAACAGCCGATTTAAATGTACCTACTTTCACAATCTGCATTTCGATTCCAAGTTTATCCAGGGTGTTTTTCAAGAACATAATCTGAGCTGAGAGTCCTTTCAATTCGAGCATTCCCTGTGGATTTATCAGAATTTTATCAGCACATGAGACAAGGTAATATATCCCTTGTGAATAATTATCGGCATAAGCAACAATAAATTTTCCGGACTTTTTGAAGTCGAGCAAGGCATTACGAATTTCCCGAATAGAAGCAGGTCGTGCAGCAAGTGAACCACCTTTCAGGTATATTCCAACTATATTTGGATCGGTTTTAGCTTTGGCAATGTTCGCCAACACATCATCCAACCCAATGGTGTTTTCTTCGGATTTTCCAACAGCACTGGCAAACGCTCCTGAAAACGGATCATCCTGTGAACGGTCGATAAGCGTGCCCTGGAGACTTAGTTCATATACCGAAATAGGCTTTATCGAAGGAGTTGACTCACTTGCACCGGCAATAGCACCAATAATTCCGAAAAAAACAAGAAAACTTAACACCCACAATATTAAAATACCAACGATTGTGGCAAGGGTGAATTTCAGGAATTGTTTCATAAAGTATGTATTTTAGACGATTATAAATTTTATTATTTAAAACTATACAAAGAAAATCATATTTTTTTAGATAACAAAACTTATCTTTATTTATCGCACTATAATAGGATATGAATGAAATTCTACCTGATTTAAATAATAAAATGAATGTTGTGCAAGTGCAAAAACAAAGAGCGCTAACAACTTGATTATAAGTTTGTTAGCGTTCTTTTTGGTGGTACCACCAGGAATCGAACCGGGGACACAAGGATTTTCAGTCCTTTGCTCTACCAACTGAGCTATGGTACCTTTTTGGCTTAGCGGGTGCAAATATACGTTGATTTTTTGAATTCACAAAACTGCAAAGTCAAAAATTAGAAAAAAAGTAAATTCGAATGAACTGAAATGCTTTTTCGGTGTTTCATTTTGTACTGTAACTGACATATTTACTACCTTTGCCGACACAATTTTGAATCATGGGAAAAAACAAACAATACGGTCATGCTGCCATGTTTTTGGCAAACATTATTTTTGGCTTAAATGCCCCAATCTCCCGAACACTGATTCCTCAGACTTTAAGTCCTTACTCGTTGACTTTCTTTAGATTGATAGGTGGTTTGATACTTTTCTGGATTGCTTCACTTTTTGTGAAAAAGGAAAAAGTTCCTACAAAAGACATTTTTTTATTGTTTTTCGCTTCACTTTTTGCACTGACATTAAATCAATTACCTTTTTTTATCGGTCTTTCAATAACTTCACCCATCGATGCTTCCATTGTAGTCACCATGCTGCCAATAGTAACCATGATATTGGCTGCATTGATTTTAAAAGAGCCAATCACGTTGATGAAAGCTGTGGGTGTGCTGGTAGGTGCTTCGGGTGTTTTACTACTTGTTTTTCACAGTCCGGTAATTCATAACGGGAAAAGTAATTTCTGGGGAAATCTGATTGTTTTCGGAGCAGTTACTTCTTTTGCTTTATACCTGACGCTTTTTAAAGATCTTATCAACCGGTATTCGTCTATTACAATCATGAAATGGATGTTTCTT
>CAIQOG010000541.1 GCA_903873355.1 uncultured Bacteroidales bacterium | reverse complement strand
GAAAAGAAACAGGGCGAAATTGTTCGTAAAGGCGAAGTGTTGGCGTATATTGAAAGAGATTAAAAAAGTCGTTATACAAATTCTAATCCCGTAGGGATTAACTATAAATAACCCCCAGTAAGCGTAGCGCAACTGGGGGAAAAACACTCTTATAAACGCAACCCCGTAGTGGGTTGAACTTTTGAAAGTAATTTTAGTTGAACCCACTACGGGGTTCTTCTTTCTATTTCACTATAACCCCCAGTTGAAACTGGGGGTTATGAATAGTTTAACTCCTGTCGGAGTTTTTTTATACCCTATTTACAAGTAATTTTCTCATTTACGCAACATCCACCACTTTCCCAAGACTAACGTAACATACAAAACCTTTCGTGGAAAAACCCATTTCTCCAATCAGATTCATGTATTGTTTTACCTGATTTAGATAAGTGGTTTTTTCGGTTTCGCCGAATTTATAGTCGATAATAGTTGCTTCGTTATCACGGAAAATAACGCGGTCGGGGCGATAAAGATCACCACCCGGTGTAAGAATAGTTGTTTCGTTCAGCACTCGAATATTGTCTGCAAACCAGCTTTCAACTTCAGGTAATTGCCAAAATTTCTGCATTTCTTCTTCTACAATCAGACTTTCCTCAACACTTATTCGTCCTTCAGAAATCATCGCTGAAACAGCATTTTTCTGGTCCGATTTTCGCGTGATTTGTTGCAAAATATCGTGCATTATTAAGCCGTAATTCAGACGGCTGTCGGTTAGTTGCTGATTTTCGAGCAAAAAGTCCAGACTTTGATGCTTTATGCGTAAACGATCGTTGCTTTGAACGGACGGATATTCACTAATTCGTTCATTTACTGTATCAGTTGCAGTTTCTTTATTGTCAGGGGTTGTTGGTTCACCCAAATTAAAAACACCGGCATTAAATTCCTTTGCCAATGAAATAATTTCAGCATCCAAACCGGGTGTTTCAACGCTGAAACAAGTTGTGACCAGGCTGGAAAGTGAGTTGATTTTATCCAGTCCATCCACCTCTTTTTTAGGTGCCGGAGCGAGGCAAATCAATTCATGTTTGGCGCGGGTGAAAGCCACATAGGCAATGTTCAGACTGTCAATAAAAAGGTGCATTTGCTCATCAAAATAGCTTTCAGCAAAAATGGATTGACCCAGTTTGGAGCTATATTCAATTGGCAGCAAAGGTAGTTCGTTGAATGGTTCCACTTTTGGTTCGCACCACAAAATATTCCGCATGTTGCTGTCTAACTTCCAGTCGCAGAAAGGCATTACCACCACTTTAAAATCCAGACCTTTCGATTTATGAACAGTCATAATCCGCATGGCACTTTGGTTGTCGGGTGTGGAAATACATTGTTTGACGCCGCTCTTCTTCCACCAATTCAGAAAACTGTTTAAATCGGCTGTTTTGCCCGTTGTATAACGGAAAACTACATCCTGAAATGCCTGAACAAACACGGCTTCGTTGTGCCAGCTTCCAACGTTGAACAAAGCAATAATTTCCTCCACCATATTGAAGAGTGAGCTGTGTTGCAGCTGTGCCAAACGCTGATTTTCTTCCGCGGAAAACAAACCGGACAAATCAGTTTCGTTTGTTTTATCAGTCGAAAAACAGATATTTAATGCTTCATTTTCGGACATTCCACGCCGACCGCGGGCATATTCGTAGTTGACAATGGTTTGTTGAATACTGTCGGCAGGATTTACAAAAAGCTGCATAATACCCAGTACAAATCGCACCGAAGCAGCCGAACCAATCACCAGACCTTCGTTTCCCATAATGTCGTAACACACATCGGGTTTTGCATTGGGTGAAGTTTTATGACTGAGCAATTTATGGATAACCTGTTGTTCCTCATCATTTTTGCGCACCAAAATGGCAATATCGGCAGGCTTGTAACCACGATTTTGCAAATCTTCCAAAATTGCAGGCAAACGGCTCAGGCTCTCCTCTTTCCAACCGTCTTCGGTTTCGTCGGAGTTGATAAAATTAAACTGAACATGACCCGTTCCGGCTTTGGGCGAGACCTTTTGAAAAATATTGGAATAGGCGTGTTCAATTTTACGCGTGAGCGGTTCCAGCGAAGGATAAACGGGCAAAATATCGTTTAGGCTGGCATTCAGTTTTTGCTGTAAAGTAATGGACGCACGTCGAAAAAACGAGTTATTGAAATCAATGATATTTTTGTCGCTTCGCCAGTTGGTATCAAGGTTTTCCTCATGAATCTGCTCCGAACGAAAATCGTCCAACACCTTTTCGTCCAGCAGTTTCCAGTCGGAATTTCGCCAACGGTAAATGCTTTGTTTTACATCACCCACCACCAAATTTAATTTGCCGGCCGATAAACTGTTTTCAATCAATGGTTTAAAATTTTTCCATTGAAGCACTGAGGTGTCCTGAAATTCATCAATCATATAATTGTCGATGTGAATTCCGGTCTTTTCATACACAAAAGGTGTGTCGCTGTTGTCGATAATCTTGTTGAGTAACATGTTGGAATCCGAAATCAGCATGGTATTCTGCTCGTCGGTGAGTTTTTTGATTTGCACAGCCAAATCGGATAAAATTCCGAGCGTATTGATATGCTTCAACACCATCACGGCTGAATTGTAGTTTACAATTTCTTTCGACAATAAATCTACAACCCGTTGAAAACTCTGCTGAAGCCCATTCTGATAAGCAGATTCAATGGCCGACTTCACATCCTGTGGCTTGGATTTGGTGTAACAATTCGTTACATCTTCCGCAAAACTTTTGAACCGATCGCTTACTTCGAGCTTTCCTTTAATCAGTTTTTCGAACGTCTGAGTTGTTTTGTACGAAAAATCCTCGTGACTCAAACCATTGCGGGCCATGATATTAAGTCCTTCAGTGGCTGCTTGTTTTACCTTACTTTCAAAAGTCGTTTTTATCTCACGCAGATTTTTACGGTAGTTCGTCAGAAATTCCCGTTCATGCAGTTTTCGGTTGGTATCCTCGGCTTTGTGCTGGTAACTTTCCTTGAAAATCTCCTGCCCCAGATCCATGATATTTCCCCGCATATTCCAGTTTTCCGACTGTTCCACACGTTCTTCGGCATAGCTGGTAAGCCATTGCAGAAGTTGCTTGTTTTCGTCTTTCGATAAATCGAGAAAAAGATTATCCACCGACTGTTCAAGCGTTTGCGAATTATCCAGCTCCAGATTATAACCGCCATGAACACCAATATCCCGTGCAAATGAACGGATAACCTGCTGGAAAAAGCGGTCGATGGTACTGATGGAAAAAGAAGAATAATCGTGCAAAATAGTGGTGAGAATCTTCTTTGCTTTTGCATTTACGGCCTCTTCGGTCGGAAAATCCTTTGAAATTAAATCGGCGCGGTAATCTGATTTTTCGCCTTGTGCCAACGCATGAAGTTCCTTCAGAATACGGGTTTTCATCTCGTCGGTGGCTTTGTTGGTAAACGTTACAGCCAGAATGCGGCGATGCGTCCGTTCACGTTTCGGGTCGAAAAGCAAGCGGATATAATCCTTTGTGAGTCGGTATGTTTTGCCTGAACCGGCAGAGGCGCGATAAATGTTTAGCATAATTTATTTTGGATTTCAAAGATACAATTTAGTTTCAGAAAAAATCATGTTAAGCAAAGAAAAATAATTGGTCAAAAAATATTTTAAATGCTAAATTTGAAAATCTAAAACAAGCGGTTGGAAAGATAATTTCTTATCTTTGCATGCCGGTTAAGTTACCGTATTGAATAAATCAGAAAAATGGAATCTATTTATAATATTGAAATTCTCAATTCCCGTTGCAAAAACACCATGATGGAGCATCTGGGAATAGAAATCATTGAAGCGTCCGAAGGGCGTGTGGTATGCAAAATGCCGATTGACGAACGCACCATACAACCATTGAAACGCCTTCACGGAGGTGCCACTATGGCATTGGCCGAATCGGTTGGGAGTGTTGGGTCTTATTGCTTAATCGACCAGGAAAAAGAAGCCTCATTCGGTGTCGAGATTAACGGTAGTCACGTTCGCACAACCACCGAAAACGAGGTTTTTGGTATTGGAACAATAACCTACCGTGGGAAAAATACGCATGTTTGGGACATTCGGGTGGAAGATAAAAATGCCAAATTGCTGTCTTTATGTCGCCTGACAGTTCGTGTCGTTCCTTTAAAATCTCCTAATTTGTAAGGGGGAATTTCAACAAATGACACAAAAAAGCACTACATACCCACAGCTTCGAAATCTTCAAAAGGTTCTGTTTAAACAAAACATTCCTTTTGTTTCGTATCGTTTGCCACTCGAAACGGATATTATTACGCTGGTTCAGCATCATTCATTGCCCGAAAAGCTTGTCTCCTTGAACGAACTGGATAATAAAGTTGGGTTTGTGATAGCGCCATTCACGTCTTCGGAGGAGCATAGCAGTTATTTTCTGAAACCTGATTGCGTTTTTTTTTCGGATGGTATTGACGATATCTACATTCAGAAACTGGCTGATAATAACCGTTTTATTGAACTTACTAAAACTGAAAATACACTCACGGCCACAACATTTGCCGAATTTATTGCAAACGTAAACAATGCCGTGGAGGTCATGAAAGCCGATAAACTTCATAAAGTGGTACTTTCGAAAGTACGATTGGAACAATTGCCGGCCAACTTTCAACCCGAAGCTTTTTTTCTGAAACTGTGCTCCAACTATCCTCACGCCATGGTTTATTTTCTGCAATTGCCGGGTGTTGGCTGCTGGATAGGTGCAACACCGGAACCTTTGCTGGTGGTGGAAGATGAAACTGTGAAAACGGTCTCACTTGCCGGAACACAAATTGCTGCCAACAAGCCGCTTGAGTCGTATCAGTGGGCAGATAAAGAGCTTGAAGAACAGGAAATTGTAACTGACTTTGTGGAAAAAACTCTTCAATCGTTAGGTATAACCGATTACAGCAAAGCCGGACCGATGAACTATCAGGCAGCCAATCTGATTCATCTGAAAACGGCTTTTGAGTTTGCTGAAACAGCCATTCAAAACCGACTGGGTGATTTTTTAAATGCACTTCACCCCACGCCTTCGGTAGGTGGAATACCCAAACCGGAAGCCCATGAATTTATTTTGGCAAACGAAAAACACGATAGAAGTTATTATACCGGATTTTTGGGACCTTTGAATATCAATGAAAAAACAGATATCTTTGTAAACCTTCGGTGCCTGCAATTGTTTGACAAACAGTTTGTTTTGTATAGCGGAGCAGGAATTACCGCTTCGTCCGTTGCTGAAAATGAATGGACTGAAACAGATAATAAAATGTTGACGATGATGAATGTGATGATGACCCCAAACCCCTAAAGGGGAAATTTAAATGATAAATAGTAAATGATTAAATAGTAAATCAGATAATGAATCATTTTCGACAAGGAATTAAAAACATACCTGAAATCTGCGCCCGATTGGGTGTTAAGAAAGTAATTATAGCACCAGGTTCGCGTAATGCACCGTTGATATTTGCATTTACGACTCAGCCTGAAATGGAATGTCTGAGTATTACCGACGAACGTTCGGCTGCTTATTTTGCGTTGGGTATGGCACAACAAAGCGGCGAGGCTGTGGCGCTGGTTTGTACTTCGGGAACTGCTGTGCTGAATTTTGCTCCGGCCATTGCAGAAGCGTATTATCAAAACCTGCCGCTGCTCGTTTTTACAGCCGACCGTCCTGCTGAAATGATAGATCAGGCTGATGGACAGACGCTTAGGCAGCAAAATATTTATGCCAACTATATAAAAGCCAGCTTCGAGTTACCGGTCGAAACACTGGTTGATACTGATTTATATTTCTCCGACCGCCAGGTTTCGCAGGCTATCGAAACAGCTGTTTCGTATCCACAGGGACCGGTGCAAATAAATGTGCCGATGCGTGAGCCGATTTATACTGCTCTGCCCGAATCACATAGCCATCCGAAGATTATCAAAACGCTGACTTCTACAGGTATTTTGACCGTTGAAAGTCTTGAACAATTGAAAGCCGGTTGGTTGAATCACAAAAAGAAGTTGGTCGTTATCGGGGTTTTTCCTAAAGATGAAGCGTTAAGTATTCTTGCTCAAAAGTTAGCAAACGAACCTGATGTGGTAGTTTTAGCTGAAAATCTATCGAATATTAGCGGTGAAGGTATTATTACTCAACTGGAATCCTTGTATTCGAGAGTGAATTCAAAAGATTCGACCGGAAATTTTGCTCCCGATTTACTAATAACCATAGGCCATTCAGTGATTTGCAAGCAACTGAAAATCTTCCTGCGCAGTCATCAACCTGCTGAGCAATGGCAGATTGAATCGTCGATGCCATACGTGGATACCTACAAAAGTTTGACAACTATCGTTCCCGGTTTGGCAACAGACATTCTGACTCAAATGCCATTCGGACAAACAAAAAGTGATTTTTCGGAAGTTTATCTATCGGAAATGAAGCAAATTAAGTCACTTCACGAAGCTTTTGTGTGTGAAAAACCTTTGTCGGATATGAGTGTAACGGTTGAATTGCTGAAAAAAACACCAGCCGAAACGGTATTGCATTTGGCCAACAGCACTTCGGTGCGCTGGACACAACTTTTCCCTGCACGACCTGATTTAACTTATATCTGCAACCGTGGCACTTCGGGAATTGATGGAAGCATGTCAACAGCTGTCGGTTATGCGTACAGTTCGCAGCAACCGGTTGTTTTTCTGACAGGCGATTTGTCGTTTATCTACGATTCCAATGCACTTTGGAACAATTATATCGGCAAAAACATGAAAATTATCGTGATGAATAATAACGGCGGAAATATTTTTCGGTTTATCGGCGATAAAGAATTGATGGAAAAAAGTCTGGACTTTTTCACCACACCGCATCACGTGAAAATTAAGCCGTTAGTGGAAGCTTACGGGCTGGATTATATAGCTTGTGATACAACAGAAAACCTCGGAAAAAGCATTGAAAATTTATTGAAGTCGGATAAATCCACTGTGCTTGAAGTATTTACCGACAGCGATTTGAATACAGAAAATTATAAAGGATATTTTAAAAATATAAAGAAATGAGAAACTGGACAACTATAAAAGAATTTGAAGAAATTAAGTTTGAATATTTCGAAGGAATAGCCAAAATTACGATTAACCGACCACGTTATCGCAACGCGTTCACACCCGATACCATCAAGGAAATTATTGAATCGATGGTGTTTTGCCGTGATAGTGAGGATATTGCAACTGTAATCCTGACCGGCGAAGGTGATATGGCTTTTTGCAGCGGTGGCGATATTAATGTGAAGCAAATTGGCGGCTATATCGGTAAAGATGGCATTCCGCGCCTGAATGTACTTGACTTGCAAAAGCTGATTCGCAGCTTACCAAAACCGGTTGTGGCTATGGTAAATGGTTTTGCGATAGGTGGTGGTCATGTTTTGCAGGTGGTTTGTGACTTATCTATTGCTTCCGAGAATGCCATTTTCGGACAAACAGGACCCAAAGTGGGAAGTTTTGATGCCGGTTTTGGGTCATCGTATCTGGCTCGTATCGTTGGTCAGAAAAAAGCCCGTGAAATTTGGTTCCTTTGTCGCCAGTATTCAGCTGCCGAAGCATTAGAAATGGGTTTGGTGAATACCGTGGTGCCATTCGACCAACTGGAAGATGAAACCGTGAAATGGTGTAAGGAAATGATGCAACACAGTCCGCTGGCATTACGCATGATAAAAGCAGGGTTGAATGCAGAACTCGATGGACAAGCCGGTATTCAGGAACTTGCAGGTAATGCTACTATGCTTTATTATATGACCGAAGAAGCGCATGAAGGCAAAAACGCTTTCCTCGAAAAACGCAAACCTGATTTCTCGAAATATCCAAAAATGCCGTAAAATACAAATTACACGAATTAAAACGAATTTCTCCAATAAAATTTTGAAGTTTTTTAAATATGGGAAAAAATATTTTTCTACTTTTTATTTCAATTTTATTTTCAGGGTGTTATTCAAATAAAGATATATTAAATTCACTTGAAAACAAATATAAAAAGGGTGATATTATAATTGTGAACGATTGGGTAATGTTGCATTCTGATTTATTTTTTGATTTTCATAAAAACAAAATCAAAATTGAAAAATCAGAAAAGATTCAAAAGGATTCAGCAATTTCATGGTTTGGCAATTGGGGGGATGAACGTGAGATTTACAAACTTTCAGTTTTGAGATTTCAACCAAATATTAGAGATGTTTTTATTGATTGTAAAGTTTTAAAGACATTAAATCCCAATGATAGTATCTTTTATTTTATTGATGGTGCTCCTTGCTTTACTTATAGAAATGCAATTAACCTGATTCAAAATAAAAGAATTTCTGAAATTTCTGAAATACCAATTCAATCTGCAATAAAAATATGGGGTAATAAAGTTGGTAAAAATGGAGTATTAATGATTAACACTAAAAAATAAATGAATGTAAAACCCTGGATTGCCGCCTTTCGCCTAAAAACATTGCCATTAGCTTTGTCGAACACCATAATTGGAACAAGTTTGGCAGCAGCTGATAATCGGTTAAATTGGTCAATATTTGGACTGACAGCACTTACAACCGTGCTTTTACAAATTCTGTCGAATATGGCCAACGACTACGGTGATTTTGTAAACGGGAAAGATACTGCCGAACGCATTGGTCCTAAACGCATGGTTCAATCGGGCGAAATTTCGGCCAAAACGATGTTACAGGGAATTATGGTCGTTGGAATATTGTGTGTTGCCTCGGGTGTTTCGCTGATTATTCTGGGAACAGAAGGCATGGACATTTCGAACCTGTTGATTTTTGGATTACTCGGGTTGGCCGCAATTGCTGCTGCCATAAAATACACGGTTGGCAAAAATCCGTATGGATATCGTGGTTTGGGTGACTTATTTGTATTTATCTTTTTCGGATTGGTGGGCGTTGTAGGTACATATTTTCTTCAAACACAGGATTTTCGTTGGGAAATTCTTTTACCTGCATCTGCAATTGGATTTCTAAGCACCGGAGTGCTGAATATGAACAACATGCGTGACTATGAAGCCGATAAAAAAGCCGGAAAACGAACTATTGTTGTGGTAATGGGAATAAGAAAGGCTGCATTTTATCATTTGTTTTTGGTGGCAGGTGCTGCTTTATTAGCTGTAATTTATACTTTTATAAATTATCACTCAATCTGGCAATGGTTCTTTTTTCTTTCATTTCCATTGTTTTTTCTGAATCTGAAAAAGGTTTTCACATATACGGATGCTGAGCAATTGTATCCCGAATTGCCAAGATTATCGATGGCAAGTCTGGTATTTGCTTTGACTTTTGGGATCGGGTTGCTTTTATAGAAAAAATATGCTTACTGCTCGTTATACCAACCTCGATTTAAAGTTCAAATTCCCTGCAGGTACTTCGCGCGGGGTTTTGATGCATAAATCTTCATCGTTTTTAATACTGGAGAAGGACGGTGTGATGGGTGTTGGCGAGTGCTCCACCATTCCCGGTTTGAGCATCGACCCGATGGAAAGCTATGAGCAAAAACTGGTTGAGCTTAGCAGACAGCTGAATGCCGGAGTCGATTCTCAGGAAATAGATTTGTCAGCTTATCCGTCTATTGCGTTCGGCTTGGAAACGGCTTTGCTCGATTTGAATACAGGTGGAAATCGCATTTTGTTTCAAAATGATTTCTCTGACGGGAAAGCCGGAATTCCCATCAATGGTTTGGTTTGGATGGGCGACCGTGAATT
>CAIQOG010000540.1 GCA_903873355.1 uncultured Bacteroidales bacterium | reverse complement strand
GGTTGAATCAGTTATTAGAAATTCAAAGAGGAACAGAAACAGTTATCCAGGATAGGACAATCTATGAAGATGCCAATATTTTTGCCCCTAATTTGCATGATATGGGCCTAATGGGTAAAAGAGATTTTGATAACTATTATAAATTCTTCGAAACCCTTAAGTCAATGGTGCAACCTCCTGACTTATTGATATACTTAAAAGCTTCCGTTCCTACCTTGGTAGCACAAATTCAAAAAAGAGGTAGAGAATACGAAGAGAATATCCGACTTGATTATTTAAAAAAATTAAATGATTTCTATAATAGTTGGATAGAAAACTATAAAGAAGGTCCATTGCTCATCATTGATGCCGACAAAAATAAATTTGCCGAAAATGAAGAGCATCTTGGTCAAATCATCACTAAGATTGATTCTACTTTATTTGGGTTGTTTTAATTAAACAGCGTATCCCAACTTATCCGACAATTTTTTTGGAAGCACCGGAAGCTTTCTGCGGTCAATTAGAAAGCTATTCAATTGCGACAATTCTCTAAAGATATAATGCTTGTCCATGGCAGCTTTTAGGTAGCCTGCGCCACTACTGCCTCCAGTGCCAATACGCGAACCAATCATTCTTTGTACCATGTTGATGTGACGATATCTCCAACTGCCCAATTGGTTGTCGATTTCGAGTAGGCATTCCAGTAATTGGTAAGGCAATTCTAACATAGGGTATCCTCTGTACAGCATGATAAACAATGCCGCCCTAGACGCTTTGGCAGAAAAATTTCTTTCCGGATGGTTTTCATTAAATAGCTGTTGAAATGCAGCGCTGTTATTTTTTTCTGCATCAGCAAGGCTTTCATTGTAAATGCGTTCATAAGTCTGCCAAAAAGATTGGCTGTTATTTCCTTGGTAGTCTTCCCATATAGATGGATCATCGAAGAACGGCATTCTTTCAAGCCATTCATTGATTAGGGTGAGTAAAGAGGCGCCTTTTTCTGCATCCTTGATAATTTGAATATCTGCATACTTTAATTGTGAAATATAATATTCTTGTCCTTGTCTTTTTTCGTACTTCAAACCCAATTTGGCTTCGATTATTTTAAATTGCCAACTTTGAAAACCAGAGGCAGGCCTCAGCATATCACGAAAATCTAAAAAATCCATGGGCGTCATGGTTTCCATAATATCGATTTGTTGTACTAGTACTTTTAGAATTGTAATTGTTCTTTTTAACCGATGAACAACAATCTGCATTTCAGGAGAATTATCGTTCACGCTGGGTTTATTCATAGTGCCTAATACAGCGTTTATCTCAAATAATATTTGTTTGAACCATAGTTCATAGGCCTGGTGTATAATGATGAATAACATTTCATCATGCGCTGCTGTATTTCCGTTTTTTTCACTTTGGAGTGCTTGGGCATGAATAATTTTATCTAATTGTAAGTAGTCGCTATAATACACCGTTTCATTTTTCATATATGCAAATTGTTGAAGCAAACATACTGAAATAATGAGGCTTTTAAAAATGATTCAGAAAGATAATGTTCATTAGAGTTTTTGTTAAAGAGTAGTAATT
>CAIQOG010000539.1 GCA_903873355.1 uncultured Bacteroidales bacterium | reverse complement strand
AGAAACTCTTCGTAAATCTTATCCAAATGATCACCTTCAACATTGACTCCCAACACACTCAAACGATGTTTCAATGCAGCGCGACCGCTACGGGCTGTAAGCACAATAGAGTTTTTATCAATGCCAACATCGGTTGGGTCCATGATTTCGTAACTTTCACGGTTTTTCAAAACACCGTCCTGATGAATTCCGGAAGAATGAGCAAATGCATTGCGTCCGACAATAGCTTTATTTGCCTGAACCGGCATATTCATCAATCCTGAAACCAAACGACTTGTTGAATAAATTTTCTGGGTATTGATTTGAGTTTCTATTTCCAGGCTTTTATGACATTTCAAAATCATAGCAATTTCTTCCAGCGAAGTATTTCCGGCACGTTCGCCTATTCCGTTCATAGTCACTTCTACCTGACGTGCACCATTCAGTACACCTGAAATTGTATTGGCAGTAGCCATACCCAAGTCGTTATGACAGTGAGTTGAAATAGTGGCATTATGCACACCATTCACGTTTTCCATCAGGAATTTAATTTTCTCGCCATATTGCGATGGAAGGCAATAACCTGTAGTATCGGGGATATTCACGACGGTAGCACCGGCCTTAATAACTGCCTCTACCACACGTGCTAAATAAACATTGTCTGTACGACCTGCATCTTCACAATAAAATTCCACATCTTCCACGTACTTCTTCGCATGTTTAACAGCGGCTACTGCGCGTTCCAGAATTTCGTCCTGAGTTGAATTGAACTTATATTTGATATGAAATTCAGAAGTTCCGATACCGGTATGAATACGTTTATTCTTGGCATATTGGAGAGCTTCAGCTGCAACATCAATATCTTTCTGAACTCCACGTGTCAGGGCACAAATGGTAGGCCATGTTACGGCCTTTGAGATTTCAACAACTGAATTGAAATCACCCGGACTAGAAATGGGAAAACCCGCTTCAATCACATCCACACCCAAAGTTTCGAGTGCTTTTGCCACCTGAATTTTTTCAACGGTGTTCAACTGACAACCCGGTACCTGTTCACCATCTCGCAAGGTGGTGTCGAAAATAAATAATCTATCCATAATTTTTTGTATTAAAAAAGCCTTTCACACCGTAGTGAGAAAGGCTTATTATATTCTTGTACAATTACATACATACCAAACTCACTTCTACTTGTTCTGCAAGAGAATAATACCGAGTAAGAGAATATGTAAAGAATTTGAGTTCATATTTTTTTCAAAAGTGTTGCAAAGATAAAGGAAATTTTTATTTCCACAAATACAAAGTGAAATATTTTTGTTTATTTTTATTACAGTTCAACATAAAAGCATGCCAAATTTGATTTTCTTTAAAGTTTTTCACTTCAACCTTATTCAAAAATTGTTTTTTATTGAAACTTGATTGTATAACAAGTATACCTGAATTTTGTTCATTTATATTTTTGATATTGAACTGAACGTTTCCTTGCTTTTATTTGCGTATCTTTGCAGTCAAATTATTGAAAAACATGAGATTTGACGAATTACCGCTTTGCGATGCGGTATTAGATGGCTTGCAAGCCATGAACTTTACTGAAGCAACCCCGGTTCAGGAACAAACAATCCCCGTAATACTACAAAAACGTGACGTAATTGCCTGCGCTCAAACCGGTACAGGTAAAACTGCTGCATTTATTTTACCTCTATTACATAATTTACAAGCTGAACCGCACAACGAAAACTTCGTGAACGCTATTATCATGGCGCCTACCCGAGAGTTAGCCCAGCAAATCGACCAGCAAATGGAAGGTTTCTCCTATTTCACATCTTTCTCATCAGTGGCTGTGTATGGCGGAAATGATTCTCAAGCCTGGGATGTACAGCGTCGCGGATTGCAAAAAGGTGCTGATGTAGTGATTGCTACTCCAGGGCGCTTATTATCTCATATCAATCTCTACGACATTGATTTTTCTCACGTAAAATATTTTATACTTGACGAAGCAGACCGTATGCTCGACATGGGTTTCTT
>CAIQOG010000538.1 GCA_903873355.1 uncultured Bacteroidales bacterium | reverse complement strand
GTTACAATTATGAAATGGATGTTTCTTTTTGGAACAATTTGTTGTTTGCCATTTTGTTATAAGCCTTTCGTAGAAACGGATTTCTGCGCCCTGACCGGTACCACGTGGCTTCGGATAGCCTATGTAGTTGGTTTTGCAACTTTTGTGGGCTATCTGCTTATACCTATCGGACAAAAAGTTCTGCGCCCCACCACGCTGAGTATGTATAATTATATTCAACCGGTAATGGCATCGATGGTTGCAGTGGCAATAGGCATTGATATTTTTGGTCTTGAAAAGGCACTTGCGGGTGTGTTGGTTTTTGCCGGAGTATATATTGTTACCCAAAGCAAATCAAAAGCACAACTCGATGCAGAAAGAGAATTGAAAAAAACAAAACAATCTGAAATGGAAGAACTCATCGGAGATTAACTATTTTAGTTATCCTCAAAAAATGAGTATATTTGCAACTTAATTTTTGAAACGAATCACTCAAATTCAATAACTTCCCGACATGAGTTTATTAAGCGAAACAGGTAAATATTTTCTACTAATGAAACGGGTGTTTGTGCTTCCCGACCGCAGCAAGATGTTCTTCCGTCAATTTCCCAAAGAACTTGAAAAGCTCGGACTACAGTCTTTGCCGATTGTAGCCATTATTTCGGTTTTCATTGGTTTCATCATGACAATGCAAACCAAGCTGAATACATCGAATCCCTTGTTACCGGTTTATACAACCGGTTTAGTAACCCGCGACACACTGTTACTGGAATTCTCATCAACCATTCTATGTCTTATCCTTGCCGGAAAAGTTGGTTCTAATATTGCTTCCGAAATTGGCACCATGCGAATTACCGAACAAATTGATGCGCTGGAGATTATGGGTGTAAATTCAGCTAATTATTTAATACTTCCAAAAATTATTGCTTTTGTTGCGATGATGCCTTTTCTGGTAATATTCAGCATGGCTTTGGGTGTGGGAGGTGGCTATTTCGTTGGAGTTCTTACTAACATTATGACAACCGGCGACTATCTTATCGGAATTCAATATGCATTTATACCATTTTATGTAATCTACTCGATTTTTAAATCCATGATTTTCGCGTTTTTAATCTCTTCGGTAGCTGCATATTATGGCTATTATTCCTATGGTGGCGCGTTGGATGTAGGTAAAGCCAGTACCAATGCGGTGGTAAACGGAAGTATTCTGATACTTTTCTTTAATATTCTTATTACCAAAATTATGCTTAATTAGTTGACAGTTGGCAGTTTAAAGTTGATAGTTAGCTATCAAACTTTATAAACTTTCAAACTTTACAAACTTTACGAACTAAAATGATAGAAGTAAAAAACGTAGATAAATCATTCGATGGCAATCAGGTATTGAAAAACGTCTCAGCTGTTTTCGAAACGGGAAAAACAAACATGATTATTGGTCAGAGTGGTTCCGGGAAAACCGTTTTGATGAAGAGTATTATTGGTTTACACCGAATCGACAAAGGCAGAATTGAATACGATGGACGTAATCTGCCGGAAATGCGAATGAGCGAAATACGTATTCTGCGCAAAGAGGTAGGAATGCTTTTTCAGGGCTCAGCATTATTCGACTCGTTAAGCGTTTTGGAAAATGTGATGTATCCGCTCGAAATGTTTTCGCCATCAACCAAAGAAGAAATGACAGAACGAGCTATGTTCTGTCTTCGCCACGTCGATTTGGAAGAAAAAGCGTTTCATTTAGCACCTTCCGAAATCAGTGGAGGTATGCAAAAACGTGTGGCGATTGCCCGTGCCATTGCCCTTCAGCCCAAATACCTGTTTTGTGATGAGCCAAACTCCGGTCTCGACCCGAAAACATCGCTGATTATTGATAAACTGATTCATGAAATCACCCATGAGTTTGATATTACCACGATTATCAATTCGCACGATATGAATTCGGTGATGGAAATAGGCGAAAACATTATTTTTATCGAAAAAGGTGAAAAAGCCTGGGAAGGAAACAACAGTGACATCTTTCACGTTGATAATGAAGCGTTGAACGATTTCGTTTTTGCTTCAGAATTGTACAAAAAAGTAAAGAAAGCCAATAAATGAAGATAATATCCTACAATGTAAACGGGATTCGGGCAGCTTTGAGCAAGAATTTTACCCATTGGTTGCAAGCTGAAAACCCTGATGTGATTTGTTTTCAGGAAACAAAAGCGCAGCCTGACCAGATTGACACGATGATTTTTGCTGAACTGGGTTACACTTCATATCTGCATTCGGCACAAAAAAAAGGATACAGCGGTGTGGCTATTCTGACAAAAAAAACTCCTGATAATGTGGTAATAGGTATGAACAATCCACGTTACGATGATGAGGGTCGTGTAATTCGTGCTGATTTTGGAGATTTATCGGTTATCAGCGTGTATATTCCATCCGGTTCGTCAGGCGATGAGCGTCAGGCATTTAAGATGGATTTTCTTGGAGCATTTGGAGCATTTGTAGCCGAACTACGTAAAACCCGTCCAAATCTGATTATTTGTGGCGACTATAATATCTGTCATAAACCAATTGACATTAATCATCCGGAACGTCAGAATGGTGTTTCAGGATTTTTGCCCGAAGAACGCGCCTGGCTCGACCGCTACGAAGCTTCAGGCATGGTAGATTCGTTCCGTGTTTTCGATTCTCGTGCTGAACAATACAGTTGGTGGAGTTACCGGGGTGGCGCACGTTTCCGTAATGCAGGATGGCGCATTGATTATCATTGGGTTACAGAAAGTCTGCGTACGCGATTAAAATCTGCAGCTATTCTTCAGGATGCCATACATTCCGACCATTGTCCGGTGGTCGTTGAACTGAACGATTGATTTTGGCATTATTTTCTCAAAAATTGTTGTTTTGAATGATAAAAAACAATAAAACTTAGTGCAAGCAATCGTAAAGAATTAAAATGTATTTAACTTTGTCAGTCCAAAAAAACTATTGATATGCAATCCAATTTTTTAAAATTATTTTTCATCGTTCTGACAGTCTCCTTTTTGAGTTCCTGTTTGGATACAACCAATACCGCAACCACCACTTCGAGTGATCCAACTTTTGTTTCGCTGAAGCTGGCAGGTAATGATTCTGTAAAAAATGCAGTATTTACATTGGATGCAACCGGAAAAACTATCATCAATATAGATTCCTTGCCTTTCAGAACCCGGATTGACAGCGTTAATCCCACTTTTAGTTTCAAAAGTACAATTGCTGCATTTTTGCATTTGACACTTGATCAGGGATTTAAATTTACGAAAGGAAAAAAAGATTCTGTTGCTGTTACCGGTAAAGACACTGTTGATTTCAGACAGCCATTGTTGAAAATTAGTAATTTTGCATCAGACGGAAAATCCTACATAAAATATAATATTCAGGTAAATGTCCATACGGTTCAGCCTGAGTTATACGTTTGGAGTAAAATGAAAGATAATATTAGTTCTGTCATTGCTTCTTCCCAAAAAGCGATTCTGCTGAACGACAAGATTTATTATTACCTCAACGATGGATCATCAGTTTCTCTTTTTAGCTCAGCTGATGGGTATTCTTCTTCAGTTGCAACTACCGGTTTGCCTGTGGCAACACCACTTAATGATATGATTCTGTTTAATGGGAATTTGTTTGTCAGCAGAGATGGTTTAAATATATATTCTTCGACAAACGGAACTAACTGGACAAAAAAAACTGTATCTGAGTTTACTTTCAGTTCATTGCTTTGTGTGTGGAATGGAAAATTATGGGCTGTTGTTCAATCAGTTACCGATGCTACTTATCATTTTGCAACATCGCCTGATGGTACCGTTTGGACAATGATTGGAAAAATCCCTGATAATTTCCCTGTAACTGATTTTTCAGCGATTACAATTACGACTGTTACAAATCTACAAAAAGTTTTGGTTTTGGGTGGTTATTCTCCTACCGGTTCGTTGTTGAAAAACTACTGGAGTTCAGAAGATGGTGTATATTGGTATGATTTCAGTGATAGTAAAACCAATGCGAGATGGACTGAGAAAAACAATTTAGACTCGTTAGCAGTGGGCGCATGTGTAATTTCGTACGATAAGAAGTTGTTGCTATTTGGCAAATACAAAACCTTAAATCAAACTTTTTATCGTGAATCGACTGATGAAGGTTTGAGCTGGCAAGTTCCTGATCTGACATACAATCAGATTCGTCAAAGTATAATAATCAGAAATTTCAATAATACTAAGGATTCAACTACCTATAACTATTATCAACCACATACATATCAATCGGTGGTGGTGGATAATAATAATCGCATCTTTATTATTGGTGGTAAAACTATTTCAGCTAATTCTACAGATATCTGGACTGGTAAACTAAACCGTAAAAGTTTCCTGCGTCAATAATCTGAAAAATAGCAATTTACAGAAGTGCCGACCTGGAAACCGGCACTTTTTTTATGCTTCAAATGTCGTTTAACTGTTTTTTTTCCTACTTTTGCAGCTTCAAATTAAACAAAACCAATGTTCAGTCAAGCCAAAACACAACAACGCATCATTCGTTTCCGCCGCTGGAGCAGAGCGCGATATGCCGTGTTTTGCAGTCTTGGAACTGTTGTTACCATTGGTTGTCTGTCAGTATCTATTGCTGATAAGTCTGTTCAGAAAAGCACAAAAGCAAACACATTGTCATTTGTTTCTTCCACAAAAGAATGTACTGATAATGAGTCGGTTGATTTGGAAAATGAATTTGCGTTTCAGTTAACTGAGGCAATAAACCTGACATCTGCTGCCACAGATGAAGTTGCTGCGAGAATTATAAATTAAAATATTCATCCAAACGGTTGAGGCGGGTTTTCTGCTTCAACCGTTTTTTATTTTATTCATTATGAGAAAGATAGTATTTTTATGTTCATTGTTTTTAATTGGAGTTTTAAATTCATTAGTCGCTCAGGGAAATGATTCACTGACAGTCAATTTATCGGAGTTGCAGGTAACTGCTGCACAGAAAAAATTATACTCCGAGATGGGACGCATCCTCACAGTGATTGATAAATCAGAAATCAAACGTTCAGCTGTGCAGAGTATTGACCAATTGCTTGATTATGTGGCGGGAATCGATATTCGTCAACGCGGAACAAACTCAACTCAAGCCGATATTTCGGTACGTGGAGGAACTTTCGATCAGGTACTTGTTCTGTTGAACGGCGTAAACATAACTGACCCACAAACCGGACATTTCAATCTTGACATTCCGTTGAACCTATCGGATGTTAGTCGCATTGAAATTCTTGAAGGGTCATCAGCTCGTGTTCTCGGACCAAATGCTTTCAGTGGCGCAATCAATATTGTAACTGAAAATTCAGACAAACAGTCATTGACAGCTGAACTAACCGGTGGCAGTTTTGTAACACTTGGACAAGCTCTTTCAGGTAATTTTGTGATTGATAAAGTTCAAACATTTGCATCCATTTCACACAATAGCAGCAATGGTTATATGGATAACACCGATTTTAATTTCCTGAATGGTTTTGTTCATTCTTCGCTACAAACTGAAAAAGCCGGAAAATTTGAACTGCAATTGGCCGGACAAATGAAAGATTTTGGTGCAAACAGCTTTTATACGTTGGCGTACCCAAATCAGTTTGAAAGCACAAAAACCTTTATGGCTGCATTAAGTTGGTCTCTGACAAGGGGCAACTGGCAATACAATGCTCAGACATTCTGGCGTCAGCACCATGACCGTTTTGAGCTATTCCGGAATTATGTTGGCGCTGCTTCATGGTACAAATTCCACAATTATCACATGACCGACGTAACCGGCGGAAAAGCCTCAGCAACTTACTCATCAGTGATTGGGAAAACAACTGTTGGCATTGAAATCCATAACGAACATATTTTCAGCAATGTACTCGGAACTCCGATTGATTCAATGCGCGCTCCACTGGAAACTAACGGTTACTTTACCAAAGAGAATAATCGTCTGATTGAAACAGGAATGATAGACCATTCGGTAAAGCTCGGAAAATGGTTTTTTTCAGCCGGAGCAGCTGCCACGAACTCAACAACTTTTGGGTTGAATGGTTATGGTGGTGTAGATGCAGCCTATTCTTTTAGTGATAATTTCAAAATTTTTGCCGATGCAAATTCGGCAGTACGTTTTCCCACTTTTACCGATTTGTACTACAAAAGCAAAACTCAATTAGCCAATCCAAACCTGCAGCCGGAGAAATCACAAACAGTTGAGTTCGGGACAAAAATCTATCAGGATAACTGGAAACTCGATGCTGCCATTTTTTACCGCATGGGACAAAATGTAATTGATTGGGTCAGAGTACCTCCGGCAATAGCAAAAACCGCTAACGATACATTGTGGCAAAGCAAAAACCTGACGAATGTCAATGCATTAGGTGGTGACATTTCTTTTGCCTACTTTTTCCATAAAGGACCGATTAAGAAACTTGGACTGTTATACTCTTATCTACAAATGGACAAAAGCGCCGATACTTATGATTCAAAGTATGTGCTTGATTATCTGAAAAATAAGATTTCACTTACAGTTGACCATGCAATTTGGAAGAAACTGTCTGCATCGTGGAAACTGGTGTATTTCGACCGTACCGGAACTTATACTGATGCAAAAAGTGTTTTGCAAAGCTTCAAACCTTATGCTTTACTCGACACCCGATTCCTTTGGGCGGATAAAACCTTTGATGTGTTTCTGGATGTAAATAATATCCTGAATTCCAGTTATGCCGATTATGGCGGACTGACGCAACCGGGAATTAACTTCAGTGTGGGAGTGAGAAAGAGATTGTAGACCCCTAACCCCTAAAGGGGAACTTATGAAAACGGCTGTATTCAAATGTGAATAAAGCCGTTTCTATTCTTGAAAGCCCCTTTAGGGGTTGGGGTTAGCAAACCATCGTTGGTTTTATCAGTTTGAAAAAGTCATTTCCTTTGTCGTCAACCAGAATGAAAGCCGGGAAATCAACCACTTCGATTTTCCAGATGGCTTCCATGCCGAGTTCAGGCCATTCCAGACATTCCACCTTTTTGATGTTTTGCTCAGCCAGAATAGCTGCCGGACCACCGATTGAACCGAGGTAGAAGCCACCGTATTTCTGACAAGCGTCGGTTACCTGTTGCGTGCGGTTTCCTTTGGCAATCATAATTAAGCTGCCACCATTGGCCTGAAACAAGTCCACATACGAGTCCATGCGACCGGCTGTGGTAGGCCCAAACGAACCGGAAGCCATTCCCTTCGGTGTTTTAGCAGGACCGGCGTAATAAATCGGATGGTCTTTTATATATTGAGGTAATGGTCTGCCGGCATCAATCAGTTCTTTGAGTTTGGCATGAGCAATATCACGACCAACAACGATTGTTCCGGTAAGCGATAAACGTGTTGCAACCGGATATTTCGATAGTGTAGCCAGGATTTCGCTCATTGGTTGGTTGAGGTCGATTTTCACTGCATCACCTTCGCCCTGATTGCGCAATTCAACGGGTATCAATGCTCCCGGATTGTCTTCCATTTTCTCAACCCAGATACCGTCTTTGTTGATTTTTCCTTTGATATTGCGGTCGGCAGAACACGAAACGGCCATACCCACAAAACAGGAAGCACCATGACGTGAGAGGCGTACAATACGGATGTCGTGAGCAAAATACTTGCCGCCGAACTGAGCTCCAAGACCGGAAGCCTGAGCCTGTTTTAGAATTTTCTGCTCCATTTCCACATCGCGGAAAGCCTGACCAAGTTCATTTCCTTCAGTCGGAAGTTCATCGTAATACTTTGTTGAAGCCAGTTTCACTGTTTTCATGGTTGCATCAGCCGAAGTTCCGCCGATAACAAACGCAATGTGATAAGGCGGACAAGCAGCCGTTCCGAGCGTTTTCATTTTCTCGGTCAGGAATTTTTCCAATGACGTTGGATTCAGCAACGCTTTGGTTTCCTGAAACAAGTATGATTTGTTGGCAGAACCACCACCTTTGGCGATAAACAAAAACTTGTATTCATTTCCATGACTTGCAACGAGATCAATCTGAGCCGGAAGATTCGTGCCGGTATTCACCTCGTCGTACATGTTCAACGCAGCATTTTGTGAATAACGTAGGTTCTCTTCGGTATACGTTTCGTAAATTCCTTTCGAGAGGGCTTCTTCGTCTGTTCCATCGGTCCACACGTTATTTCCTTTTTTGGCATACACGGTAGCCGTTCCCGTATCCTGACAGAAAGGCAGAATGCCTTTTGCAGCAATTTCGGCATTACGGAGCATAGTCAATGCCACGTATTTGTCATTTTCACTCGCAGCAGGGTCGGCAAGAATGGCTGCCACCTGACGCTGATGCTCCGGACGAAGCAGGAAAGAACAATCGCGCATGGCAGTACGGGCGAGTTTGGTTAGTCCTTCCGGTTCAACTGTCAATATTTCCTGTCCATTAAATTCAGAAACTGACACATAATCTTTGGTAAGTAGATAATATTCGGTTTTGTCTTTTCCCAACAGAAAAGTGTCCTGATACTTAAATTCTTTTGCCATTATTATTTCTATTTTCTATTTATTCATTTACTATTTACAATTGGAATGCTGAAAAACGCTGCAAAATTCCCGAAAAAATTTTTTGATCAGTTTTTTTGCCTTTGAAAATTTAGCAGGTTTTATATGATTGACGGGGTGACTTCATGTCACCCTGTCAATTCTGTGTGAATTTTAAAACAGCGTCAACTGTCCGTCTTCATCTTCCCTGGTTCGATAAATATCCTCAGCATCGTCAGGCGTTATCTGCTTTTTAGTTTTCGACTTTGCTAATACCGGAGTTTTCGACTTTGGGGTTTTGGAAATTATCTTTTCTGATTTTTCCATTTCCCCATTTTCTGTATCCGACTCTCCTTCAGGAGTTTCCACCACCATTCCGTTGACAATAAAAGTTACCTTTTGTGCTTCCGGAGTAATTATTTCGGGTTCAGGAGTTACTTCCGGTTCAGCCTTCGTTTCGGTTTTGGCTTTTGGTTTTGCTTTTTTTGCAGGTTTCAGTTCAGCTTCTTTTATATCAACTTCAGTTTCAACTTCGGTTTCGGTTTCAGTTTGAATCTCTTCAAGCTCTGTTTCATCCACATCATCTTCATCAGTATCTTCAATTTCCGGCATTTTTGGTTCTTCCACAGGTTTAAATCTGACCGGTTCAAGCTCGTTGATGCTTTTTACTTCAAATGTTGTCAGGCGTTTACCTTTGGCTTTAAAACTTTTCACTGCGATAAATTCTTCAGCATCGATTATTAACGCTTCGCGGTATGAATCGTTTCCGCCCATAATCACCTCAAACCGCGGATAATCCACGTCGGTCATCAACATCAGTTTAGATTCTGCATTTTCACCAAGGAAGTTTTGCAGTTTCTGATTTGATTCAAGCTGGAAACGTTTCAGGTAATAGAATTTCTGTTCGGCATCCCATAATGCCACCGACCAAATTTTATTTGAATCAAATTTTTCGATAACCAGAATATCTTTCTCGAAGTGATTATTCAGATCGAAGTTTGAAGTATAATAATCGCCTTTCGACGATACAATCAAAATCAAATCATCACTATGGAATTCTCCCAGATATTCGCCACGGTTGTCGTAATTAAGTCGCAACACATCGCGATCGAACCAAACCTGACGACCACCGAGTGTAGAACCACCTTTTGTTTTCAATGCAATTTTCTGAATATCGTTTTTGGTCAGTATATTTCCCAACGACTGTCGACCCTTGATTGCAATTTCGCTGAAATCTTTCTCGAAAACTAATTTGTTCAGACGTGGTTTTGGCTTCAATGTTACACGAATAACTTCAGCTTCGGCATTGGGATTGGAAGTGAAATATACAACCTTCGAACCTGCAGTTCCCTGTGTAATATCATATTCTTTGTCGCGGGTAATTCCGTTTACAGCAAAGCGTTTGATGTAATATGGTCCGGTTTTCCCATCGCGATATACAGTGTTATAAACGGTGCGTTTGTCGTTCTTTTTGAAAACGTCCAGATGGAGAATATTTTTCCCAACGAACAACTTGTCGGTGACCTTAACAACCTTGTATTTACCGTCTTTGAAGAAAATGATAATATCGTCGATATCTGAACAGTTGCATACAAATTCGTCCTTTCGCAACGATGTTCCTATAAATCCTTCTTCGTAATTCACGTAGAGTTTTTCGTTGGCTTCTACCACTTTAGCCGCTACAATGGTTTCAAAGTTGCGAATCTCGGTACGACGCGGGAAGTCTTTGCCGTATTTGGCTTTCAATCCTTCGTACCAGGCGATGGTGTAATCCACCAAGTGAGCCAAATGATGGTCTATTTCATCAATTTTTTTCTGAATAGAAATCAACATATCGTTTGCCTTATCAGAGTCAAACTTGGTGATACGCATCATTTTGATTTCGAGCAGTTTCAAAAAGTCTTCGCGGGTAATTTCACGAATGAAATCTTTCTTGAACGGTTCTAACCGTTTGTCAATGTGGGCGATAGCCGCATCCTGCGAGTTGCTGTCTTCGAACCCTTTATCCTTGTAAATGCGGTTTTCGATGAATATTTTCTCAAGCGAGGTAAAAAACAGTTGTTCCAGCAATTCGGCTTTCTGAATTTCTAGTTCCGCTTTGAGTAAGTCTTTTGTATGGTCGCAGCTGATACGCAGCATTTCGCTGACACCCAGAAAACGTGGTTTATTGTCGTGAATTACACAGCAGTTGGGCGAAATACTGAGTTCGCAATCCGTAAATGCATAAAGCGCATCGATGGTCTTATCCGAAGATATTCCGGGTTGCAGATACACCAGAATTTCGACGTTTGCTGAAGTGTTATCGTCTACCTTACGGATTTTGATTTTGCCTTTTTCGCTTGCGCGTATAATGGAATCAATCAGTTTCGACGTATTTGTTCCAAATGGTATTTCGGTAATAGCCAGTGTTTTATTGTCAACTTTGCTGATTTTGGCACGGATTTTCACCGCTCCTCCACGCTCACCGTCGTTGTAACGAGCCACATCGATAGAACCACCGGTCTGGAAATCGGGAAATAACACAAATTCTTCGTCGCGTAGATACGCCACACATGCATCCAGCAATTCGTTGAAATTATGAGGCAGAATTTTGGAGTTCAAACCCACAGCAATACCTTCTACGCCCTGAGCCAGCAGCAAGGGGAATTTCACGGGCAAAGCAACCGGTTCTTTGTTACGACCGTCATAAGAAGAGCGCCATTCGGTGGTTTTGGGATTGAAAACAGTTTCGAGGGCAAATTTCGACAGGCGTGCTTCGATGTAACGTGGAGCAGCCGCACCGTCGCCGGTAAGTATATTTCCCCAGTTTCCCTGGCAGTCAATCAATAAATCTTTTTGTCCGAGTTGCACCAGCGCATCACCGATGGACGCATCGCCGTGTGGGTGAAACTGCATGGTATGACCAACGATATTTGCTACTTTGTTGTAGCGTCCATCGTCCAACCGCTTCATGGAGTGCAAAATACGGCGCTGAACGGGTTTCAGTCCGTCGTAAATATCAGGTACGGCACGCTCCAGAATTACATACGAAGCATAATCCAGAAACCAGTTCTGATACATGCCGGAGAGGTGATGTTTCACCGCTTCGTCGGTAATTTTGGGTACTTTATAATGTGAATGCGCAGCAGATTCAGCCTCAACAACGATTTCGTCGGCTGCGCCAGTCATTTCGTTTTCTTCGTTTTCCGCTTCAATAATTTCGTCTTCTGATGCCATAATTAATTATTTTCTTTCAATTTCTTATGCGCTTGTTCCAAACTCTTAATGAATTCCTTTTCTATACTCGAAAGTTGGTCAGAATTCTTAAGTTTGTAGGATTCATATTCTGCAAAAGCCTTTTTCTGGGCAAGTTCAGCTGATATCTTACCTGAGTCTGTCAATATATTTTGTCTCGACATTTTCATAAACCCATCCAACACTTCTATCCAATCACTCATGTACATAGCCTTGCGTTGTATCGCATTAACCTCAGCAATATCAAGATAGGCTGAAACTAATCATCAGTTGCAGTTGTTCGGAAATTCCGAACAACTGAAAACTCATTTAATTCGCCTTCTTCAAAAACATGTTTTATATGTTCGCTGATATTTGATTTTGACGATTGAAATAATTGAACTAAATCACTCTGGGTTAACCATACAGATTCTTCGGTCAATTTCACATCAATTCTAGTCAAACCATCTTCTGTTTGATAAATAATTATTTCAGAATGTTGATCTTCAGAATTCATTCAGTTTTATACAAAAGCTTATCAAAACTATTTCAGAAACAATAAAATACACTTACAGTGACATGTAAATTTTCAAATTCAATCGACAAAAATACAAAAAAAATAGTAACTTTGCACCTCATTTTATCAGACATTTTGTCGGAATCTATCATTCTTATTATTTCTCACAACTCGTAACTCGTAACTAAATATTATGGCTTCACAAGAAGATGTTTTTAAAAAACTGATTGCTCACTGTAAGGAATACGGTTTTGTGTTCCCTTCGAGCGAAATTTATGACGGTCTCGGCGCCGTTTACGACTACGGTCAGAATGGTGTTGAACTAAAAAACAACATCAAAAAATACTGGTGGGACAGCATGGTACTGCTCAACGAAAACGTGGTGGGTATCGATGCCGCCATTTTTATGCACCCAACAACATGGAAAGCTTCCGGACACGTGGATGCATTCAACGACCCGTTGATTGACAACAAAGACAGCAAAAAACGCTACCGTGCCGACGTATTGATTGAAGATTTGCTTGCCAAATACGACGACAAAATGAATAAGGAAGTGGAAAAAGCCGCGAAACGTTTTGGCGAAAGCTTCGACGAAGCCGTTTTCCGTTCGACCAACGAACGTGTGCTTGAAAATCAGGCTAAACGCGACGAAATTCATGCCCGTTTTGTAAAAGCACTGAATGATTCGGATTTAGTGGAATTGAAAGCCATTATCGAAGATTACGAAGTGGTTTGCCCGATTAGCGGAACACGCAACTGGACAGACGTTCGTCAGTTTAACCTTATGTTCTCTACTGAAATGGGTTCAACTGCCGATGGTGCGCTGAAAATCTATCTTCGTCCCGAAACAGCTCAGGGTATTTTCGTGAACTTCCTGAACGTGCAGAAAACTGGTCGTATGAAGATTCCGTTTGGTATCGCTCAGATTGGTAAAGCTTTTAGAAATGAGATAGTTGCCCGTCAGTTTATCTTTCGTATGCGTGAGTTCGAACAAATGGAAATGCAGTTCTTCGTTCGTCCGGGTGAAGAAATGAAATGGTTTGAGCACTGGAAGGAATTCCGTTTGAAATGGCATAAAGCTCTTGGCCTTGGCGACCAGAAATATCGCTTCCACGACCACGATAAACTAGCTCACTATGCCAATGCAGCCACCGATATAGAATTTGAAATGCCTTTTGGTTTCAAGGAAGTGGAAGGAATTCATTCGCGCACCGATTTCGATTTGAGCAGTCATGAGAAATTCTCTGGTAAAAACATCAAATACTTCGATCCGGAATTGAATCAGTCTTACGTACCTTACGTGATCGAAACTTCGATTGGTGTGGATCGTACCTTTCTGTCCATTATGGCAGCTTCGTACAAAGAAGAAGCGCTGGAAGGTGGCGATACCCGCGTGGTACTAACTTTACCTCCGGTTCTAGCTCCGGTGAAAGCCGCTATTTTACCTCTGGTAAAAAAAGATGGTCTGCCCGAAAAAGCCCGTGAAATTATGGACGATCTGAAGTTCGATTTTAAATGCGGTTACGATGAAAAAGATTCAATCGGAAAACGTTATCGTCGTCAGGATGCAGTTGGAACGCCGTTCTGTATTACCGTTGACCACCAGACACTGGAAGATAATTGTGTTACCATTCGTCATCGCGACAGCATGCAACAGGAACGTGTAGCTATTGCCAATTTACACCAGATTATTGGTGATGCGGTAAATATGAAGAATTTGTTTCGTAAAATAGTAGGATGAATGGTATGACAGATTTGCGAGTTATTTAGGATATTAGTGTTCCAGCTCAGTCAATGTCATCTTATCTTTTTTTCAAATAGAGAAGTCGGTTTTTTTCCGACTTTTTTATTTGAAAAATCCCTGCATTTTTATAGCTGCAAGAAATTTTTCCGAGAAAAATTCATTATTTTTCTTCGTATAACGAATGTCTGTAAATACCTGAGCAAGCGTCTCTTTTTTGTTCTCAGCCACAAATTGTTTGTAAAAGTCACTATTTTCTTTTACTGCATATAAGTTGTCGATAGATTCTTTTGAAAAATCGGTGTAGGTTTCATAATGAACAACTGCACCCAATGGCAACCTGTCAGTTTGTTCGGGCATATCGGCAGGATATCCAACAGTAATGGTTGTAACCGGAACGACCAACTTTGGTAGTTTCAAAACTTCAATAATTTCCTGAGCATTGTAAGTTGTAGTTCCGAGATAACAAATTCCTAAACCAACACTTTCAGCTGCTATGCAAAAAGTTTGGGCAGCAATCAACGTGTCAATCGCCGTAGCCATAAACGATTGAAAGTTATCGTAACCCGGCTCTGCATCACGTTGTTCACACCATTTGCTGAACCTGTTGTAGTCGGCACAAAAAGTCAAAACAACCGGAGCTTGAGTTAGCATAGGCTGATTGAAGTGTGCCGGGGCAAGTTGTTGTTTATGATCTGCATCCGTCGTTACAATCACACTGTAAGCCTGCATATTTCCAGTGTTCGAAGCACGGCAGGCAGTTTCGAGAAGTTTCGTCAACAATTCAGGTTCAATCGGTTGATTGGTGTATTTCCGTATTGTACGGTGTTGATTAAGTTGTTCTAACATCATATTCGGTTTGATTATTTTGGACCACAAAGATACAATTTTTTGATTGGAGTAAATAAATCCCGAAAAATGAAAAGAGATAATCCCTCCTCAGAATTATCTCCTTTCAATAGTTTTGGAAATTTCTGATTCTTCAAATTACTCCTTGTGCTAACATGGCTTTGGCCACTTTCAGGAAACCGGCTATATTAGCACCTTTCATGTAGTTGATATAACCATCGGCTTCACGACCACACTTCACACATTGTGCGTGGATATCGCTCATAATCTGTTTCAACCGTGCATCTACTTCTTCAGAAGACCATGTCAAATGCATGGCATTTTGCGACATTTCCAGACCTGAAGTGGCCACTCCACCTGCGTTCACGGCTTTTCCGGGACCATACATAATTTTATGTTTGATGAAAAGTTCTATCGCTTCGGGCGTACAACCCATGTTGGAAATTTCGCCGACACAAATCACACCATTATTAATCAGTACTTGAGCATCTTCCTCATTCAGTTCATTTTGAGTCGCACAAGGCAAGGCAATATCTACTTTTTGTCCCCATGGACGACTATCAGGAATGAATTTTGCTCCAAATTTTTCAGCGTAAGGAGACACAATATCATTACAAGTAGCACGTAGTTCGAGCAGATAGTTAATTTTTTCTCCTGAAATTCCGTTTTCGTCGTAAATATAACCATCAGGTCCCGAGATCGTTACAACTTTTGCACCCATTTCAGTGGCTTTTAATGCAGCTCCCCAGGCAACATTTCCAAATCCTGAAATAGCTATCGTTTTTCCTTTAATGCTCATACCGGCAGTTTCAAGCATTTGATTTACAAAGTATAAACCACCAAATCCTGTTGCTTCGGGACGAATAAGTGAACCTCCAAATTCCAGATTTTTTCCGGTAAGTACACCGGTGTTTTCGCGTGCCAATTTGCGGTACATGCCATACAGATAGCCAATTTCACGACCACCAACGCCAATATCCCCGGCAGGAACATCAGTCTCAGGACCAATATAATGCCACAGTTCAGTCATAAATGCCTGACAAAAACGCATAACCTCCGCGTCTGATTTGCCTTTCGGATTGAAGTCCGAGCCTCCTTTTGCACCGCCCATTGGCAGGGTAGTCAATGCATTTTTAAATATCTGTTCGAAACCCAGAAACTTGAGGATGGAAAGATTAACTGACGGGTGAAACCGCAAACCGCCTTTGTATGGGCCAATGGCATTGTTGGACTGAATGCGGTATCCAAGATTTACCTGAACCTCACCCCGGTCGTCGACCCATGGCACTTTGAATGTGAAAATACGATCCGGTTCGATGAGTCGCTCGGCAATTTTTGCTTTTTCAAATTCCGGATGTTCGCTGTAGGCTTCCTCAATTGCATTAAGCACTTCACGCACTGCCTGTAAATACTCAGTTTCACCCGGATGTTTTACTTCGAGCGATTGCATCAGTTTTTCAATGTTCATATAAGTTTGATTTTTAGAGAATGATTGAATGATAGAAGTTTGTATTTAAAACGAAAGGATATTGACATTAAGTAAGTAATATATATATGTTATTAACAATATGAATTGGATTTTATCTTCGAAAACAACCATTAAATTCAAAAATATTGACATTATGATTTTAGAATGCAAGTTTAGCACTTTTATTTATCATAATCAAACATTTTACAAAAATATACATAAATCATACAAAAAATCCCTTTTCTCACCAAAATTTTCTGCAATGTTCGTTTTGATTTTATAACGTCTTGTTTTTCGGCTTCAATCATAAATTTTTGTATCTTTGCGCACACTTCGGAAGTGCCTTATAATGAGGCATTGAAGTGAAGTTAAGTAAAAGAAATGGCGTTTGAGGTGAAAAAATATCATGTTTTATTATTCTTGACTGTGGTTATAGCAGGTGTTTACGCTCAGGTACCACCCAATTACAGATTTGTAAAATCCTGGCGGATTACCGACCGGTTTGCTACTGTAGATTCTATTCCTGTCGACACTATTGCGCTTAACTATCAGACTTCAAACCCAATAGACAATTATAGTATTGCCAATTCTTACAATGGGAATCTGGGATCACCCATCCAACCTAAGGTTTATGCTGATCGTCAGGTAGCAACTGATTTTTTGTTCGCAAATGCGTATTATCCGTATTTGATGAATGTGGATCATGCCACGTTTTACAATACAAAAACGCCTTATAGTAATCTGGATTACAATACCGGTGGTTCGCTTCATCGCGACGAAGACCATATAAAGTTTTTATTCACAGCCAATCCGAAGAAGAATTTTAATTTTGGGACAACACTCGACTATATTTATGCGCCAGGAGAATATAAAAATCAATCTACTGAACGATTTTCAGGTTCATTATTTGGTACATATCAGGGTAAACATTACATGGCAACTGCAATTATTTCGACTAATTCATTGAGAAATCAGGAAAATGGAGGAATATTAAGTTCGATTGATATTAATTCAGGGGTGTTGCCAATTGATATGTCGACAAATTTACAAGCTCAGTCTAATTTTTCCCAAAGTCAAATCTATTATAACCATCAATACAGCATCGGTTTTGATCGAAAAATTAAGGTGAGTGATGATTCTGTCAGAACGGAATATGTGCCGGTTACACGATTCGGACATACCTTTCGGTACGATGATAACCGCAAACGATATTTTGAAGAAACAGTTGATAAAGCTTTTTATAAAAATACCTATCTGCCTGTTGCTCAGACAAAAGATACGGCTGCAGTTCAGACACTTACAAATACCTTTTCGATAAATATGGCCGAGGAGTTTAATAAATGGCTGAATTTTGGATTGACAGCTTTTATTGAAAATGAGATTCAGAATTATACCTATGAAATTGGGTCAACATTAAATAATCAGATGGAATCAACTACACGGGTAGGTGGTATTTTATCCAAACAACGCGGCAATAATTTCAAATATAACATTACCGGTGAGCTCGGCTTCCTGGGTTACAAAGCCGGAGATTTCAGGTTGGAAGGTAACGTGGGTGGTTTTTTTAAACTTTGGAAAGATAGTATCAGGCTGATAGCCAATGGTTTTGTTCGTAGTGATAAACCGTCTTTTTTTATGCAACACTATGAATCAAATCACTTTGTATGGGATAATGCATTCGTGAGTGTTTACCGAACCCGTTTGGGAGGAACTTTTGCAATTCCAACCCGGTCCTTTGCTTTGAATGTTGCAGTTGAGAATATTACTAATCCGGTCTATTTTAATGCAGATGCTTTACCGACGCAATTTAATGGAAATGTTCAGATTCTATCAGCAAATCTGAAACTTGATTTTCATGTCGGACGATTTGCACTGGAGAATAATGTTATAGGGCAGCTTAGTTCTAACAATGAAGTGTTGCCACTTCCCCGATTTGCATTGTTTCATAATTTGTATTATAAAGATTTGTGGTTCCGGGTTCTGACTGTGCAATTGGGGGCAAATGTTCGGATGCATTCATCTTATTATGCCCCATCATATATGCCTGCCACAGGGCAATTTTACAATCAGGCCACGACATTAATTGGTGATTATCCTTTGATGACAGCATATGGAAATTTTCACCTGAAACGGACACGTTTCTTCATTGAGTATTATCATTTGAATCAGACTTTTATGAAGGGTGCTTATTTTTCAATGCCAAATTATCCGTATAATCTTGCAAACATAAAACTCGGAATTTCATGGAATTTTTATGATTAAGATTAAAGAAAATATCGTTCAGATTTTCGATTTTAAAAGATTTTTGAAACTCGGGAAGAAGCTCCAGATTATAATTATATCAGGATTACTTGTTGCTGTTTTTGCTGTTATTATGTTGATTCACAGCTTAAATAAAAGTGTACACGATCTGCCAATAATTCTCAAAAATGGTCGGATTACTGTTCTTACTGATGGAAGTAGTGTTGGCTTTTCAAAAGTAAACGGTAATGTTTCGGGTTTTCAGTATGAATTGGTAAAGGCTTTTGCCGATAGTCTGGGGGTTGAATTGGTTATTTCCGAAGAAAATGATTTGAAAAACGGTATAGAAGGATTGAAATCAGGTGATTATGATTTAATTGCCATGATGGTTCCTATAACTACAGAATGGAAAAAAGATGTGGCATTTAGCACCCCGATTCAGATGTCGAGACAGGTTCTCATTCAACAGCAGAAACCAGATTCATTGTTGCATAAAATGATTTCAAAACACATTCAATTAGGTGAAGATACCGTTTTTATTTCAGGAAATTCACCT
>CAIQOG010000537.1 GCA_903873355.1 uncultured Bacteroidales bacterium | reverse complement strand
CATATCTATTCCCATTTTTATCCCTTGTATCATCGTAGTATTCATGTGCATAATGAAATACGAATGTAGTATGTACCATTACCCACGACAAAATCATTCCTAAAATGCACGAAGGCAAAAATAGCACACTATCCCTTATCGCAGAATCCTTTGAAATAATAATGAGTAAAACCGCAAACATTCCTGCAAAAGAGGAGATCAAAACCATAAAAAAGACAAAGGCTACACCTCCATCATCTTTAGTCGCCTTTTTGCGAATTTGTGCCACTGTTCGCTGAGTTATTACAATCCAACTGCAAATTAAAAATGTCAATGCAAACACTATCCAGGAAACGACTGATCGAAGCAAAAAGCTTATTTCGCCATTATCCGAAACAAAAAATGGAATAATTCCCAATCCCAAACTAATAATTAGTCGGGTTAACGGGTGCATCTGCACAAACACATTCTTTGGTTCTGTAATTGTCTTTGACATAAGCTTATATTTAGTATAAATAATGTCAGTAAGTATATTAATCTGACAACAGGTATTACTCCACTACCGTCACCCAACCGTGCGTATCAGGTTCGTCGCCATATTGAATACCGCGCAGTTTGTGATACAGTTTATCACACACCGGCCCCGGTTTTCCATCTTTGGCAAACATGTAGGTAATATTCATATCGAAATCATCAATGCGCTCTATCGGACTGATAACGGCTGCAGTTCCGCAAGCTCCGGCTTCTTCAAAAGTCGAAAGTTCTTCAACCGGCACATGTCGGCGCTCCACTTTCATGCCTAAATCTTCAGCCAGCACCATCAGACTTTTATTGGTTATGGATGGCAGAATTGAAGTAGATTCGGGTGTTACATACGTATTATTTTTAATTCCAAAGAAGTTGGCTGCACCACATTCGTCGATGTACTTCTTTTCTTTGGCATCGAGGTAGAAAATGTTGGAATAGCCCATTTCATGAGCTTTCTGACCTGCAACCAAACTTGCAGCATAATTTCCACCTACTTTGTATTTACCCATACCAAGAGGTGCAGAACGGTCGAACTCGCGCATAATCACGAATGGTGTGGTCTGAAAACCACCCTTGAAATAAGGACCAACCGGCGTTACGAACACAATAAACAAATACTCATCTGCTGGTTTCACACCTACCTGAGCACCCACACCAAATAAAAACGGACGGATATACAGCGAAGCACCCGATTCATACGGTGGAATAAAGCGTTCATTCAGCTTCACGGCTTTCAGAACAGCTTCTTCAAATTTCTCAACCGGAAGTTGTGCCATAAGTGTTCCGGCACAGGAATCCTGCATACGTAAAGCATTATCGCGCATTCTGAAAATACGGATTTTGCCATCTTGTCCGCGAAAAGCCTTCAATCCCTCGAACACTTCCTGTCCGTAGTGAATGCTTGTTGCAGCCATATGAATAGACATATACTCACTGTCGTGGAGTTCAAGTTCGCCCCAGGCACCGTTTCTAAACCGGCAGCGAACATTGTAATCGGTTTTCATATATCCGAAACCCAAATTTGCCCAATCTATCTGTTCCATAATTTTGCCCCCTGAATCCTCCGCCAGTTGGCGGAGACTTTTGAATTATCTTATATATATTTTTATAAACTCAATTTACTAGCAAGCTCTTAGAGTCCCTTTTAGGGGATTAGGGGCAAACAATTAATTGACTTTCGTTTCCCATATTAAAAAGTAAATCGATAATGCTTAAATTCTCCTGAAATCCAAATCGTTGATCAAAAACCTGATAATAAGGTTTTAATGTGGCGACTGGAATTTCTTTTTTGGGATGAATGCTATACCGTAAATCAACCACACCCTCATTCAATGCTGCCTGATAATATTCTGTATATTTCAGCTTGGTTTGTAAATCTAACAATTCGAGCACTTTAGCCTGAAGTTCAATATTAAAATCCCACAGGAAATTCCATTTTTTCTCATAAAACGGTTGAAAATCATCTTTGTAATACTCAAAAAAAGGCGTTGAATTGTAAGCTGATTCTAACGTCCGCCAATGCTGTAATTGCCAATCGTTATGACCTGAAATCCGCACATCACGTGTCAGTATTTTCACACCTGAAGGCTTTTCAACCGGTATTGACAACGCACTTATTCCATTTGCAGTCTGAATGTTACAACGATTCCGGTATGTTTGTTTTTCGTATGAATCAAATTGCTCCAGAAAAACCGTCTCAGCATTCGCCAATGCCACATAATACTCTACCGGAGCTAAATAAGCCGAAGTTAGACAAACTGATTTTATTTCACTGCTTACCGATTGCTGCTTACTCTTTACTGCCGATTTAATGTTCAGCATTCCTAAAGAACCTGTTCCAACGGATTTTTCCATCAAACCAACCTTTATCCTTATCCAGTGACAACCAAACCAACACAGGGCGACCAACTACATGATCTTCAGGCACAAAGCCCCAGTAACGCGAATCAGCCGAATTGTGACGGTTATCGCCCATCATCCAGTAATAATCCATCTTGAAGGTATAGGTTTTCGAAGCTTTTCCATTGATAATGAACTCATTTCCTTTTACTTCCAGGGTATTGTGTTCATACACCCGAATACAACGTTCGTAAATAGCAAAATTATAAGTATTTAGTTCTAACTTCGCTCCTTTTTTTGGAATCCAGATTGGACCAAAATTATCACGAGTCCAGTTTTTTCCACCTCCCAATGGGAAAACATCTTTGCGGTTTGATGCTTCCAAAACGATTTTTGCACCCTGAGTTTCCAGCATTTTTGTTTTTGACTCGTCGTTCATCGGGAAATGATAAATCTGGAGATTGGGATCAAGATGAATTGTTTGAGCAAGTTCTGATATATTTTGAAATCCAAAATATCGAGCAGAATTATCATCAACCAACATTCTATCCTCAACACTCACATGAAGTTTCTCAAACATCTCATTCGTCAAAGTCGAACCTGTAACCTGCACAAAATAATTAAACTGAATTCCGGGAATTTTTTCCTGCGGTGTGCCGTTTATAATCACCTGATTGTCTTTAATTTGCATCCAATCACCGGCAATTGCCACACATCTTTTCACATAATTTTCCTGACGGTCAACCGGTCGATAAACGATATCTCCGAAAATTTGTGAATTTCCTTTTATTATCTGCCTGCCTAAGGTATAGCACTGTTCAGTATTAGGTTGTTGTGTAGCATTTTGTGACAATAGGTATTTATAACCTTCCCAATAACAGTTTGTATAATAATCCGGATTTTGCTGATTTACACAGACAGTGTCACCCGTTGGGAAATTAAATACAACTATATCATTACGTTTCAGAGCATCAAAACCTTTCAATCGTTTGTAATCCCACTGCGGATGTTCAATAAATGATTTGCAATTCAACAACGGGAAAGTATGCTGTACCAATGGGAAAGAAAGCGGTGTATTAGGCACACGTGGTCCATAGCTGGCTTTACTCACAAACAGAAAATCGCCCACCAACAGGCTTTTTTCGAGCGAAGAGGTTGGAATCTGGTAATTCTGGAACAGATAAGTGTTGATAAAATAAACTGCCACCAAAGCAAATACAATAGCATCCACCCAACCCATAATTGCCAGCACAGCTTTATTTTCTGATTTTTTCCACCAAGTCCATGGAATATAGTCGGTTACAAAGGCATCGAAAACCAACGGCAAGCCCAACAGCCACCAATAATTACCAACCCATGCAATAAAAAGTATATAAATCAAACACCAAACACCGGCTTTTATCCATTGTTTGAGCGGTTTATCAAAACGCGATGATTGTTTTTCAGTTTCCATTATGAATTATGAATTAATAAATTATGCATTAAAATTGGAGCATATCCTGCATTCCCAAAAATCCCTTTTTACCGCATGTAAATTCGGCAGCTACCACAGCACCCAGCGCAAAACCCTCACGACTTCTGGCATCATGGGTAATTTCAATTGAATCAACTTCCGATTCGTAGCGAATGGTGTGAATGCCGGGAACTTGTCCTTCACGAATGGATTTAATCGCCATTTCCTGAGGGTTATTTTCTGTTTCTTTTGTCCAGGTCGTTTTTCTATCCAGATTTTCCAGAATTCCTTCGGCAAGTGTAATGGCTGTACCACTTGGGGCATCAAGCTTCTGCGTATGATGAACTTCAGTCATTTCCACATTATAAGTTGGAAATTCATTCATTATTTTAGCCAGGTATTTATTTACAGCCATGAAAATATTTACTCCCAGACTGAAATTCGACGACCAAAACAAGGTTTTTCCACCTTCTTCAATTTCTTTTTTGAGTTGTGGAAGTTCTTCCGTCCAACCAGTAGTTCCCGAAACCACAGCTACCCCAGAAGCAAATGCACGACGGTAATTACTTAACGCCACTTTTGGGATGGTAAATTCAATCGCCACATCAGCGCTCTTAAAAGCATCAGAATCAAAATCATCCAAATTATCCACATCAATCACCGACACAATTTCGTGTCCGCGCTCGCGTGCAATCCGCTCAATGGTTTTACCCATTTTACCGTATCCTATTAATGCTATTTTCATTTTTCTTATTACAAATCAACCAATTAACAAATCAACTAATCTCTAATACTGTCCAGATCCCAGCAATACCAACGTACAAGCTTCTTCCACGTGAATATCATTCTGAATAAGAATTTCCTCCAGTTCCGGATTCTCAGTTCCGGGGTTAAAAATTACCCTGCGAGGATTCAGAGAAACAATATAATTG
>CAIQOG010000536.1 GCA_903873355.1 uncultured Bacteroidales bacterium | reverse complement strand
TTAAGATCACCTTTTGAAAGATTAGCTTTGATATCTTCTACAAATTTTACTAATTTACCTTTTCCCTGAGCTGATTTAATAGCGAAATAACGTTCAACGCTCAAAGATAACACAGTAAGTAATAAAGTCTGAATAACAGGCACGATAAAACCTCCTTTGAAGATTGTACCAAATAAATTACCCATAACACTTTCAGACCTAGGAATTGGATGAAACATACTTAAATCGTCAAGGAAATGCTTTCCAGCCGCCCCTTCAAAATTAGATGGATTTCCAAAAAGAAAATAATAGATTAATTCTGCGAGAATAAAACATGCAAACATGATCATTCCTGAAGATTTAACAAATGCAAATGAGTTGCTTTTTTTTGGTTGTTTTTGATTCTTTGCCATAACGTTTTTTTTTAAGTATTAATTTGATAATTTATTTTCTGATATTTTAAAATTTCTGTTTGAACTTTGCCTTGTTATGCAAGTACGACTTTATGAAAATGAGCACAAAAATAACAACAAAATCATTACTTTGGAGTGTTTTTACAATTTTTATTTCCATTTTTTTCATAAAACACATTATATCAGCTTAATAGCAGCTAAATTAATTTGTTTTTGATTAGTCTGAATAAAATTTTTCAACTAATAAATCCTTACTGAGCAGAACTATTTCAACTCTAAATTAAGTAACAAAAATTACCGTTTAAGAAGGAGTTTGAAAATATCACTTTCCGGTTTGATAATATAACGCACAAAGTTTTAAGAAAGTATATGATTTGAACTAAAAATCATTGATGTTCAAAAAATCCTTATTAGAACGCGTTAAATTATTTCATTTTTATATTTATCGGGGTAATATTGAACAAAAAATTGTGTCTGAAACAAACACAATTTTCGGGTAAAATATATTTCAAACAACATTAACTCAGTCTATTTAATATCGATAGGGTTTATACTGGATTTTATTAAAATTATACGAAATTACAAGTTCGTGAGAGCCAATCGTATTCTGACTAATTCCACTTACGTTAAAATCGTAGCTGTACCCTAAATTCAGTGATTCGGAAAGTTTATACCCCAATAATACACCCATCTCGCTTTTTGTACGATAAAAAAGTCCTAAATTAAATAAATCAGATTCATCGTAAAACCTAAAGTAAGAAGTCACACAAAATTCCATCTGAAATATGTTTCCGTATTGAATAGCATCAACAGAATACTGTAAATTTACAACCTGATCCTCTTTTTTTCTATAAACTAAATATAAATAATTGGCATTATTAAGAACTTTATTTTCTTTTAAAAATAATGATAGTAAATTCTGACTGGAAGCTCCAAATCTCCAGTATTTATTCTTAAGTTCGAAACCAAGATCGCAGTTAAAATTATCTTCCTGTAATAAGTTTTGATATAGTGTCGGATCATCAGCACTCATTGTACTTACCTGATTTCTGTCATACGAAAGACTTTGATACGAAGGTGAAAGTCCCATATCCAACTGCCATTCTCTATTTAGACTGATATCGTAAGCATAGGAAAGCGACACATTGGTTAATGAGCTGTAACCTATATTGTCTGAAAAGAATTTTACTCCAAATTGGGTGTTAATTTTACTCAGGTAAGTCGTTCCGGTGGCATAATAAGTACTTGGTGCGCCCGGAAATCCTATCCATTGTTTTCGAGCTGTCATACTGAATGCTGCCTGATAATCATCATTTATTGCAGCTGGATTTATATAATATGAATTGTTCCAGATATTATTCGGTTTAATAACATACTGAGCACGAATCGCATTTAGATTTACGGCTAATGAAATTATGAGGATTATATATCTGGCAGCTTTCATTCCTTTTTCCATTTATCTTATAACTCTGACATAACCCGACTCGGTTTTAACACCTGTTTGAGTTTGATAAAATATTTGGTAGTAATACACACCAGCTGAAACTGTCTGACCTTTGTACAAACCATCCCACCCATCATTTCCTTCGTAAAGCAGAATTCCATTTCTGTTATATAGCTTTATTTGCCAACCTTTTAAAAAGACTTCATTAATTCCATCACCATTCGGAGTAAAGGTATTCGGTAATTCTACAGGAGTTTTTATCCAGATTCGTTTGGTTGCTGTCTCATGACACCCGTTTGGATTTACCACATCGAGTTTTACATCGTAATAACCAAGCTGATTCGTTTTAAATTTATGCGAAACCCTGATACCAGAAGCATATGAATTATCATTAAAATCCCAATGATAAGCTGAATAAGGTATATTTTCACTCCAGAATTCAATTTCAACATCTTCAGCTACTTTATCTTCATTTTGAGTCATAACTGTATAATTGAATAAATCATAGGTAGTGGCAGTAAATCTCAAAGTATCTTTACAACCCACCTGATTAGTACCGATAACACTGTAATTACCTGCTTTTTTCAGCATATACTTATCGCCTACAGTTCCATCGTTCCAAAAATATGTATATGCGCCTTTAACCTGAATTTCTAACGAATCGTTTAAACATAATTTCGGTTCTTGGTCGAGAGAAAGTCTACTGACCATATTAATAATTACAGTTTTTTCAAAATTAGCAGTAGAAACACCGTTTGAAATTACGAGATGAACGGGAAATTGACCTTCATGAGCAAATCTATGTACAGGAATTCGCTCTGTTGACGTTTCCCCATCACCAAAATCCCAGTTATAGTTAAAACCTTTATCATCAAGTGTTTCGGAAGTGAAACTGAAAATAAATTCTGATTTACTGCAATTTATAGTGGTTGCTACTATCTCCGAAACAGGTATTATTACAGGGAAAGAATAATCTAATACACATCCCAGACTATCAGTAACATGGAGTTGGATAATGGTATTTTTATTAATTTCTATAGTTTCGTTATTTATTCCACTAACAATACCATCGCTCCAATGTAAAGTATATGGCGCAAAACCACCCGAAACATTAGCTGTAAATCGTTTTGTCAGTTTTTGACTTTCAAATACCAGTAAATTTTGAACATCCAACGAAACTGAAAGCGGTGCTTGCCTGAATATTTCATATTGTGCCGTTTGAGTACAACCACTTGAATCGGTTACAATTAACGAGTATTTACCTGAAGATAAATTAGATAAATCTTGTGTTTTACTGCCATTCGACCATTGGTATAAATAAGGTTTTGTACCACCAGTTACAGTCAATTTTATCGAACCACTGTTTGGATTATCACAATCAAAAGCATTGGTAATTTTAGCCTGAATATTAATTTGTTGTGGCTCGGATATCATAAATGTCTCCCTGATATTACAAGGTGCAGCATCGTGAGCAGTTACGCTATAGAAGCCCGGAGCAAGTTGATTCCGTTGACTTCCCGCATTCGGATTGTCGTCCCAGACTAATGATATTGGATTAATACCACCTGTAACATTCAAATTAATACTTCCATCGTGAGCTCCAAAACAAGACACATTTTTGATTACAGGATGAATAGAAAAATTAGCTTCTGCGATATTAACCCTGACTATTTTTTGGCAATTATTTGAATCAGTTACATTTATAGTATAATCACCTGAACCCAAATTTTCCTGAAAAGTTCCTTTACCCATATTGCTCCATACTGTCTGATATGGTTTTAAACCGCCGGTAATATCAAGAAAAATTGCAGCATCGTTGGCTGAGAAACAAGTCATGGGTTTAGTTCTGACATTAACTTTTAATTCTACAGGTTGAGTAATTTCAACTGAACTGGTTTGAATACAACCATTTGCATCCGTTACTGTCAGATTATAAATTCCTGCCGGCAATTTCACTAAATCCTTTAAATTACTTTGAAAACCATTCTGACCAGTCCATAAATATGTATATTCAGATTTTCCGGAATTAATATCAAATGGAGTACCGCCGGTTACACTTATAGAAATTGAGCCTATAGAATCACCAAAACATAAATTATTTTGTTGATTGTCTAAGTTAATCTTCAAGGCCTCAGGCTCTTTTATTTCGTAGGTAATTGAATTTATTTCACAACCATTTGCGTCTTTTACATTCAAAGAATAATTACCAGGTTCGATGTTGGATAAATTTTTCGTAGTTGCAAATGGCAAACCGTCTTTCGTCCAATTGAATGTGTAAGGTAATGTTCCGCCACTTACAGTCAGATCAATACGACCGTTTTTATTACTAAAACAATCAATGTCTTTTTTAATATCTGTTTTTATTTCTAATACATTAGGTTCTGTAATTGTGTAAGTATCCGAAAATGTACATCCGCTTGCATCTGTTATTGAAATCGTGTAATCACCAGGTAATAAATCATTTATATCACTATCCGTTGAACTGAATCCATTTGGCCCAGACCATAAAACATTATAAAATTGTGAATTGTTATTTGGCAGACCACCCGAAATGGTTGTATGAATAAAACCATCATTTGCACCAAAACACGAAACATTTTGTAAAATTTCATGAGGTTTTATAACCGGAGAAACCTTTACTTCAACATTAAAACTCTCACCAATACAAGTACCGGTTATCGGAGTAACTACATATGTTACAGTGGCAATATTGTCAGTTAAATTATTCAATTTTTGAGAAATTTCAGAGACCGGAATTGACTGACTACTTGCACCGGATACAGAATTCAGTGGATTTTGTGTAGGAACTGACCATGTATAATTTGTATTATCGGGAACGATATCGCCGTTTTGCGAAGTTGGGATAACCAGAAATGATGTTCCACTGCAAATTTGAACGGAGTGAGTTTTAATTACCGCAACCGGATTGACTGTTATACTGGCAGTTTTCGAAACAATTTTCGGTATTCCACCGGTTTGGAAACTGATTACGCAATAGTAATAAGTCTTACCAATGGCATCAACAATAGGATAATATACACGTTCCGTGGCACCTGGTATAATCGTTCCACCGGTATTTGAATCTATTGAATTTGAAAACCATTGATAGGTAGGCAAGCCCACACCATTAGAATATAACACACTCAAAGAGTCGGTTTTCTCACCCAGGCAAAATGATTTTGATAGAGGATCTTTGGTTATGACCGGAACATCATTTATAGTGACTTTAGCTGTAGAACTTGTTACACCACAATTCAACCCCAAATCCTGTGTTATATCACAATAGTAGTATAAAGTACCGACCTGATTACTTGAAGGTGTAAATGTGTCATTTATAGCTCCGTCAATAGGATCTCCCGTTGAATTATCATTAACTGAATTCACGTACCATTGGTATAGGAATTTTCCTAAACCACCAGTAGCTGTTACCGTTAAATCACTTACTGCAGTACCTTTACAAACAGTTTGGTTTGAGAGTGGCTGAGTCACTACAACCGGGTCTGCAACTACTTTTATTTCAGCTATATCACTAAAAACGGAACCACAACCGTTGCCTGACATGGAGATTTCTACAAAATAGAAAAAACTTCCGATTTGAGTAAATGCTGAAGGTGTGAAAGTTACATTTGTTGCACCGTTAACCGGTGTTGCACCTATTTTTGAATCTGATGTATTATAATACCATTGATATGTTGGATTTCCTGATCCACCATTATATTCAACTTTCAATGGATTATCAATTGTTCCACCAACACAGATATTCTGCAATCTTGAGGGGTGAACGGTTATAACAGGTGCATCGCTGATTGAAACAGTAGCTACATCCGAGGCAATACCGTTGCAAACACCTCTTGACATAGTTATTACACAGTAATAATAGTTTGTTCCTGCAGTCGTAGATTGAAGTGTATACGTATCAGTAGTAGCACCCTGAATTTTTGTTCCAGCAATATTTGAGTTTATTGTATTTAAATACCATTGATAACTTGGGTTCCCCACACCATATTCATAAGCTACTTTTAGAGGAGTAATAACACCATTCCGACAGACATTGCTAGATTGTGGTTGAGTTGTAATTATCAATCCGGGATTGACAGTTATAGTAAATTTATATGTTGCACCCGAATTTGTAACTCCTCCGTAAGTATACCAGGGTGTAACTGAAATTGTTGCCACTTTCGGAATAGTATCTGTATTTAAAACTTTAAAACTTTTGATTATTCCTTCGCCTGATTCTGCCAAACCAATATCTTTGTTATCATTAGTCCACTTGTAAACTGTTGTTCCATTTGTAATGAGAGAACTAAAAATAACATCCTGAGTTGTACCTCCATTACACAATTCAATATCTGAAGGCTGATTCATCTTAGCTGTAGGAATAACAGTTATTGTAAACGATTTTGAAGCACCTACCGATATTATACCGCCATTATCGAAAACCGGTGTAACAGTGATTGTTGCGATTTTAGGGGCATTTGTTTCATTTAATGCTTTAAATGAATCAATATCTCCCGTACCCGAATTTGCAAGTCCAATTTCCGGAGTGTCATTTGTCCAGTTGAAGGTTGTTGTTCCACCTGTGTTACCTGAAGTAAAAACTACTGGAGTTGTATTTACTCCATTTGAAACAATTTGATTGTTGGGTTGATTTAAATCACCGGAAGGATTTACGGTAATACTAAATGTTTTTGCTGTACCAATACAGCCGGTAACACTGTTTTGTGGTGTAACTGTTATATTCGCCTTAATTACTGATTTTCCTGAATTTTGAACTGTGAACGCTGCAATATTTCCGGTTCCTGATGCTAAAAGTCCTATTTGAGTGTTATCATTTGTCCAGTGATAAACAGTTTGATTGCTTCCACTAAAAACAATTGGGTTAGTTTGCTGTTGATTGTTAATTAATTGACTACCGATATCATTTACAAATGGTAAAGCATTTACTGAAAAATCATTACTATTAGCAGTTACTGATCCACAGCCATTTGTAATGGTCAGAGTAGCTTTGTAAGTACCTGTCGTATTATAATTAATTATACCGGGATCTTGTTTGTCGGAAGATGATGGATTACCACCCGGAAAACTCCATGTAAAAGAAAGAATTCCATTTTCGGTATCGCATCCATTGACAACTGCTTTAGGTGTAAACGAAGCAGTCCCACAATAATCAGGAATAGCGTCTATACTAACAGTCGGAGGTTTTTTTACTACAACTGTTTGTTCAGTTGAATATGCCCCTGCGGTATTGGAAGCAGTCAATTTGATTTTATAAATTCCGGGGGTTACAAAACTAAACGATGGATTATCGGATAGTTGATTTGTACCATTAATATAATTCCAATTTGCCGGACTTATTCCACAATTATCTGCCGTATAGTTAACTGTCCATGATTTATTATTTGTACAAGATTTTGAAATATCTGTCTGATTCACAGCATTTACAACAACCGGTGTACAACCAGTATTCGTGTCCATTGTAAATTTTGGTACTAAAGGTGCTTCAACACAAATTGTCTTTTCAATCACTCCGTTTCCACAACGTTTAGTATCAACTCTTAATTTGATTGTGTATGTTCCGGGTGTATTAAATATTGGTGAAATAATATCAGTGCCATTATCCCAGTTCCCCGATTCATCTGAACCATAATCATTACCTAATGTTCCGCTTTTCAATGTAAATCCTGTTGCAGGTATTATCGACCAAACAATTTTAGGAACAATGGAGCAGTTTGCCCCTTGATTAACATAACCGGTTGTGGTATTT